>JBGSWB010000160.1:0-6172 GCA_041752675.1 Sideroxydans sp.
GCCACCGCCAATCCTGGGTAGATGTGCCCACCGGTACCGCCAGCCATGATGAGGATGGTGCGGCTCATATCGGCAACCCCTTTGCCACTCTTCTGTTTTCATAGTCGATACGTAGTAACACCGCGATCGCGATCAGGTTCACCACCACGCCACTGCCACCAAAACTCAGGAACGGCAACGTCAGTCCTTTGGTCGGCAACACGCCCATGTTCACGCCGATGTTGATCATGGCTTGCACGCCCAACCACACGGCGATGCCTTGTGCCACCAAGGCAGGGAACAGTCGCTCCGACATCGCGGCCTGACGACCGATGGCGAAGGCACGCACGATGAGCCATGCGAACAAGACCAGCACGGTAGCGACACCCACCAAGCCCAACTCTTCTGCAGTGACCGCCAGCAAAAAGTCGGTGTGCGCCTCGGGCAGATAGAACAATTTCTCGACACTACCGCCCAGCCCAACTCCGAACCATTCACCGCGACCGAAGGCGATGAGCGCGTGACTGAGTTGATAGCCTTTGCCGTATGGGTCGGCCCATGGATCCATGAAGCCGATGACGCGTTGCATGCGATATTCGGAAGAGAAGATGAGCGCAGCAAAAGCTATCGGCAGCAACACCACCAGACCGCCGAAGATCTTGAGATTGAATCCACCCAGCCACAGTGTGCACATGGCGATGCAGAGGATGACCACGAAGGCCCCCATGTCAGGCTCAAGCAGTAGCAACGCGCCTACCAATGCGATCACTGCGAACATCGGCAGGAAGGGTTTGAGCAGATGGTCTTTCACCGCCCCTTTACGCACGGCGTAATCAGCGGCGTACAACACGGCGAACAACTTCATCAACTCGGACGGCTGCAGATTGATGACGACCAAGGACAACCAGCGACGACTACCGTTGACTGATTTGCCGATGCCGGGGATCAACACCAACAGGAGTAGCACGACCCCGAACAGGAACAGATAAGGCGCATATTTCTGCCATGTCTGGGTCGGCACTTGGAAGGCGATCACCGCAGCGACTAGACCGACCATGATGAAGATGCCGTGGCGCACCAAGTAATACGTCGCCTGATGGCCCGTGTATTTGCCTGCCTCGGCAGTGGCGATAGATGCGGAGTAGACCATCACCAGTCCGATGGCCAGTAGCGCCGCCACGATCCATGTGAGTGTGCTGTCATATTCAGCCACGTTGCGGCGCGGAGGATTCAGTGCGGCACTGAGCATGACGCCTCCACTTTCTTGACCGCCGCGATGAATGTCTCTGCGCGGTGCAGGTAGTTCTTGTACATATCGAAACTGGCGCAGGCGGGTGACATCAACACCGCATCACCGGCTTGCGCATGGTCGGTAGCGATACGCACTGCCTCATCCATGTCGCGCGCATTCACGATCGGCTTGCCGCAACCTTGCAACGCCTTCTCGATAAGAGGCGCATCGCGCCCGATCAACACCGCAGCACGCGCATGCTCCGCCACTGCATCCTTCAATGGCGCAAAATCCTGCCCCTTGCCGTCGCCACCCAAGATGACCACGGCGGGCCTGCCCAATCCCTTGAGTGCAGCTTCGGTCGCACCGACGTTCGTCCCTTTGGAGTCATCGTAGTAAGTGACGCCGAACAACTCAGCCACCTTCTCCACGCGATGAGGCAATCCTTTGAATGCGCGCAGTGCCTCCACGAGTGGCTCAAGTGGAATATCGAGGGCACGACACAAAGCCAATGCAGCGAGTGCGTTCGCCACGTTATGCAAGCCACTCACCTGCAACTCATCCGAGCGCAATATCTTGTGCGAACCGTGCATCAACCAGATCAAAGCACCCTCGCGGCTGATACCCCAATCCGTATCACTGCTCGGTGGATTCAATCCAAAACTGACTTGCTTGCGCCCAGCGATCCTCATCGCCGCACTGCGCGTATCATCACGATTCACGACCTGCACGCCATCACCGTGGAATATGCGCAACTTGGCAGCAGCGTACCTGTCCATGCTGCCGTCATAACGATCCAGATGGTCTTCCGTCACGTTGAGCACCACGGCAGCATCCGCATCCAAGCTGTGTGTCGTCTCGAGTTGGAAGCTAGACAATTCCAACACCCATATCTGCGGTTGTTTCTCTTCTCGCTCACGCAAGGCATCCAACACCGCTGGCGAGATGTTGCCCGCCACTTGTGTATCCAAGCCTGCGGCGGCACACATCGCACCCACCATACTGGTGACGGTGGTCTTGCCATTGGCACCGGTGATGGCGATGACTTTAGGTTTGGGCTGGACTTGCTCGATCTCTTGCGCCAACAACTCGATATCACCCACCACAGGGATGCCGCGCGCGATGGCACGCTGCACGAAAGGCTCTGCCAACGGCACACCGGGACTGATGGCGATACGCTCGATACCGATCAAAGACTCGTCGCGGAACGGACCGAAATGTGCATCCACTTGCGGCATGTCTTTGTACAGCGTGTCGGCACCCGGTGGCGTGACACGGCTGTCCGCCACGCAGACTTGTGCACCTTGCGCAGTCAACCAGCGTGCGAGTGACAGCCCGGTCTCACCGAGACCGATCACCAACACAGATTGATTGCGCAATTCGTTCATTGTTTATCTCAACTTCAACGTAGCCAAACCGATCAGCACCAACAGCATGGTGATGATCCAGAAGCGCACGACCACTTGCGTTTCTTTCCAGCCTTTTTGTTCGAAGTGATGGTGTAACGGCGCCATCAACAAGATGCGCTTGCCGGTACCCGTTCGATACTTGGTGTATTTGAAATAGGACACTTGCAGCATCACCGACACCGCTTCCACCACGAACACACCGCCCATGATGAATAGCACCAACTCTTGTCGGATGATGACAGCGACAGCGCCCAATGCCGCGCCTAACGCCAACGCGCCCACATCGCCCATGAACACTTCGGCGGGATAAGCGTTGAACCACAAGAAAGCCAAGCCCGCGCCCGCGATGGCGGCGCAGAACACCGCCAGCTCACCGGCCCCTGGGATAGATGGCTCGCCCAGATATTTGGAGAACTCGGCATGGCCCGCGACGTAGGCGAAGATGGCTAGCGCACTGGCTACCATCACAGTCGGCATGATGGCCAAGCCATCCAACCCGTCGGTGAGGTTCACCGCATTGCTACTGCCCACGATGGTGAGATAGACCAGCACGAGGAAACCGACCATGCCCAGCGGGAACACCCAGGTCTTGAAGAACGGCACGATGAGTTCGGTATGCGCAGGTAGCGTGGCATGCGTCCACAAGAAGATGCCAACCGCCAAAGCGATGAGCGATTGCCAGAACATCTTGGCGCGTGCCGATAGGCCATCTGGATTGCGATGCACTACTTTGCGATAGTCATCCACCCAACCGATCGCGCCCACACCCAGCGTAGTGAGCAGCACCACCCAGATGTATGCGTTGTGCAGATCGCCCCACAACAAAGTTGTGATGGCGACCGATGCGAGGATGAGCGCGCCGCCCATGGTCGGCGTACCCGCCTTCACCAGATGCGTCTGCGGCCCATCGGTGCGCACCGACTGGCCGATCTTCATCGAGGTCAGTTTGCGGATCATCCAAGGTCCCAATAGGAAGGAGATGAACAGCGCCGTCATCGCGGCCATCACCGCACGCAGGGTGATGTAATTGAACACGGCGAACGTACGAACGTCTTCTGCCAACCACTGGGCTAATGCGAGCAGCATGCTTCCTCCTTTTGTAGTGCGCAGAAACGCACGACTCGTTCCATCTTCATGAAGCGCGACCCCTTCACCAACACCGTGGTCTGCGCATCCATCTCTTTTTCTAATACGGTCTGCAAGTCTTCGATGTCCGCGAAGTGCTGCGCACCTGCGCCGAACTCGCTCACTGCGCCTGCACTCATCGCGCCCAGCGCGAACATGCGTTCGATACCCAACTCACGTGCGGCGACACCGATCTCGCGATGGAACTGCACCGCGTCGTCACCCAGCTCACCCATATCACCCAACACGAAGATGCGCTTACCCGATGCATGCGCCAGTACTTCCAGCGCCGCGTGCATCGAAGCGGGATTGGCGTTGTAGGTGTCGTCGATGACGATGGCGCCGTGCAAAGCTTGCTTGCGTTGCAAGCGACCCGCCACACCACCGAAACCTTCCAATCCCTTGACGATGGTGGTCAGTGGCACATGCAAAGCGAGTGCCGCTGTCGCCGCCGCCAAAGCGTTACGCGCGTTGTGTTCGCCCGGCACTTGCAACACGAGCTTCATCTCACCTGCGGGAGTGCGTGCTTGGATGGCACCGCCGAATCCTTGCACCACCCACTTGCCTTTCACAGCGGCGGCGTTGCCTAAAGCAAAATCGAACACACGATGTTTATCTGCCAACTTGCGCCACAAAGTCGCGTGGGTGTCATCGGCATTGATGACTGCCGTGCCGTCACTAGCAAGGCCGGCGAATATCTCGCCCTTGGCGCGCGCCACACCTTCGATAGAACCTAGACCTTGCAGATGCGCACCCGTGGCGTTGTTGACGACAGCGACATTTGGGCGCGCAAGATGCGTGAGATAGTCGATCTCACCGTAATGGTTCATGCCCATCTCGATCACTGCGTAGCGATGCTGCGCACGTAATTTGAGCAGCGTGAGCGGCATGCCGATGTCGTTATTGAAATTGCCTTGCGTCGCAAGAACGGTCTCATCGCTTCCTGTAGCGGTACGCAGAATGGCTGACAACATCTCTTTGACGGTGGTCTTGCCGTTACTACCGGTGATAGCGACCAGTGGGATGTCGAACTGAGAACGCCAATGTGCGGCAAGCTTGCCTAGCGCGATGCGAGTGTCTGCCACACGAATCAATGGGCAGGGTGCGCCGTCGATGACGCTATCCGCATTAACCACTGCGGCGACCGCACCTGCTTGTGCAGCTTGTACGACGAACTTCGCGCCATCGAAGTTCTCGCCTTTGAGCGCGATGAACAAGTCACCTTGCTGGATGCTGCGCGTATCGGTAGAGACTGCGCTGAAGCGCACGTCAGCACCGCTCATGGTCGCGTGTAACGCTTGCGTGGCTTGCGAGAGCAGCATCATATCCAGCGCTCCTCTGGCTTCCACACGCTCAAGGCGCGGCTGGCGATCTCGCTATCCGAGAAGGGGTGGCGCACACCGGCGACCTCTTGGTAATCCTCGTGCCCCTTGCCTGCGAGCAACACGGTGTCGTTCGGCTTGGCTTTTTCGATGGCGTGTGTGATGGCGCGTGCTCTATCTTCGATGACCTGATAGTCACCTGACATACCGGATGCGATGGCTTCGATGATGGAATGCGGATCCTCACCACGCGGGTTGTCACTGGTGACGATGCGCACATCGGCGAACTTGGAAGCGACCGTGCCCATCATCGGACGCTTGCCTCTATCCCGATCGCCACCACAGCCGAACACACAGATGAGTTTGCCGCCGGACGCTGCTGTCACTTCACGCAAAGTGGCCAGTACCTTCTCCAAAGCATCCGGTGTGTGTGCGTAATCGACCACGACGGCGGGCGCATCTTTACCGCCCAAGGTCTGCATGCGTCCCGCAACGGCTTTTTGCAGACTCAATTCGCGCACCGCATCTTCCATCGCCACACGGCTCACCAACATCACCGCCAATGCACCCAACAGATTGGAAGCATTGAAGCGCCCGATGAGCTTGCTGTGCAACTCCGCGCCACCCCAGCTGGTATGCAGTTTCAAGTTAAGTCCATGCGCATCCATCTGCGTCACATTGCCATACACCATGCGGATACCAAGACGCTCTGCCAGCTGCAACGACTCGTCGCTCAATCCGTAACCGACCACTTCTACACTTGTGTCTTTCAGCGATCCAGCCAACTCTGCACCAAAGGCATCATCCAGATTCAGCACGACATGTTTGAGTGACGTCCAATCGAACAAACGACGTTTCGCAGCTGCATAGCTCTGCATGTCGCCGTGATAGTCGAGATGGTCGCGCGTGAGATTGGTGAGTAGCGCCACGTCGTAATGCACACCGTTAACTCGACCTTGCGTGAGCGCATGCGACGATACTTCCATCACTACCGCTTGCGCGCCCTGCCCCACGAACTCACTCAGCAGCCCGTGCAACACCAACGCATCGGGTGTGGTGTTGACCGTTGTTTGTAATGCACCAGAAAAGCCATTACCCAAGGTACC
>JBGSWB010000161.1:0-8988 GCA_041752675.1 Sideroxydans sp.
GGATCGGTATGTATGCCGCTACACGTGTGCATAGTGCCAAGGACTTTGCGGTGGCGGGGCGGCATCTGCCTTTGCCCATCGTGACGGCGACGGTATTTGCCACCTGGTTCGGTGCCGAGACAGTGTTGGGCATCTCCGCCACCTTTGTGAAAGAAGGTATGGGCGGGGTGGTGGCCGATCCTTTTGGTGCGGCACTGTGTCTCATCTTGGCTGGCTTGTTCTTCGCCAATAAGTTATATCGCATGAACCTGCTCACTATCGGCGACTTCTATCGTGTGCGGTATAACCGTGCGGTGGAGTTGATCGCAGCCGTCACCATCGTCGTCTCCTATCTCGGTTGGGTGTCGGCGCAGATCATGGCGTTGGGCTTGGTGTTCAACGTGGTGAGCGGTGGCGTGGTGTCGCAGGAGATGGGCATGGTCATCGGCGCGCTCATCGTGCTGACCTACACGACTTTCGGCGGCATGTGGTCGGTGGCCTTGCTCGATTTCGTGCAGATGACCGTCATCATGTGCGGCATGTTGTTCATCGCGTGGTTCGTCAGCGGTATGACGGGAGGCGTTGGTGCGGTCGTTGCGCATGCTGAAGCGGCGGGAAAGCTGAATTTCTTTCCGCAGGGTGATTACACGCATTGGGTGCCCTTCATCGGTGCTTGGCTCACCATGATGCTGGGCTCGATCCCGCAACAAGACGTGTTCCAGCGTATCACCGCAGCCAAGAACCAAAAGACAGCCGTGCGTGGTTCGGTGCTAGGTGGTTCGCTGTATTTCGTGTTCGCCTTCGTGCCCATGTTCTTGGCCTATTCAGCCACGTTGGTCGATCCCAAAGTGTTCGGAGATTTGCTAGAGCAGGATTCGCAATTGATATTGCCGACACTTATCCTCGAGCACACTCCCGTGTTCGCTCAGGTTATCTTCTTCGGCGCACTACTCTCCGCCATCATGAGTTGTTCTTCTGCCACTTTGCTTGCCCCCTCGGTGGCGTTCACCGAGAACATCCTCAAGCACTTCATCTTGAAAGACATGAGCGACAAGCAGTTCCTGCTCGCTATGCGCATCACGCTATGGGTCTTCGGCGCAGTGGTGCTCGGTGTAGCGCTCAATTCCGAGCTGAGCATCTTCAAGATGGTAGAGAGCGCTTACAAGATCACGCTGGTAGCGGCTTTCGTTCCGCTGGCTTTCGGCCTTTATTGGAAGCGAGCCAACTCGCAAGGTGCGCTAACAGCCATGGTGATGGGGCTCACCACGTGGATGTTGTGTGAAGTGTTCGAGCCGTCTGAGATATGGCCTCCGCAATTGGTGGGGCTGATGGTGAGTATGGTGGGGATGGTCGTGGGTTCATTGTTGCCGAACTGGATGGGGCAACATGTCGAGCCCCATCGTCACCCAAACCACCACATCGTCACCCAAGCAGAAACTTCGAATTGACCGTCATCTTACTGTCACAATTCTTCAATACCATCGTCATCCAATAGAAATGAAACCGATGGAGAAGACAATGACGACCGCGAATATCCTGTTGGTGGAAGATGAGCCAGCGATCCAAGAGCTACTTGCTTTCAACGTGGCTCAGTGTGGCTACCGACCCATACAAGCTCTTGATGTGCCCGCTGCACAAGCTGAGATCAATCGTGCGCTGCCAGATCTCATTCTGCTCGATTGGATGTTGCCGGGTACATCGGGCGTCGAGTTCGCTCGACGTTTACGTGCTGATTCGCGTACCCGAGACATCCCCATCATCATGCTCACCGCGCGTACGGAAGAGCACGACAAGGTGCTGGGATTGGAATCAGGTGCGGATGACTACATCACCAAGCCTTTCTCGCCGCGCGAACTGATGGCGCGTATCCGTGCCGTGTTGCGTCGCCGCGCGCCGCAGATGACGGATGAGACCGTGCGTGCCGAGGGTATCGAACTCTCACCTTCCACGCACCGCGTGAATGCCAAGGGTGTGAGCATCGAATTGGGACCCACCGAGTTTCGTTTACTGCATTTCTTCATGACGCACACCGAGCGCGTCTATAGCCGCACACAACTGCTCGATCAAGTGTGGGGCGATCATGTGTTCGTGGAAGAGCGCACCATCGATGTTCACATCCGTCGCTTGCGCCAAGCACTAGAGCCATCGGGCTTGGACAATCTGATCCAGACCGTGCGCGGTAGCGGCTATCGTTTCTCTAAAGACTGAACGCGAAGACTCGGATTAGCCATCCCCCGTATAATGCGGCTAGTCAAACAATGAACTGGTTCGCATCGTGAGCGATTTCTGGCAGCGCGTCTTAGTCTATCCATTCGTAGTACTCGTACTCTCCCTCCTGTTATGGGCGATAGCGGGGGCTTTGCCCGCCGCGCTGTTCTTCGGCGTGCTCATGTTGTGGCGCTTGTTCTTCCATCTGCGCAATCTGGCGGACCTGCAACGTTGGCTCGCTGCGCCTGAAACAACAGATGTGCCAGACGGTTCCGGTCTGTGGGAAGACGCCTTCTCCAAACTCAACAAGTTGATGCGTAATCTGCGCAAAGAGCGTGAAAAACATGCCGCCGCCTTGTTGCAGATGGAGCAGGCGACAGGAGCGCTACCTGATGGCGTGGTCATCCTTGATGCTTCGGATCGTATCGAATGGTGCAACCTGCTCGCTGTGCGCCATTTTGGCTTGGATCCAGAACGTGACATGGGGCAGCAGATCACCTATCTGGCGCGTCAACCCGAGTTCGTGCAGTACCTTGCCACGCGCAACTTCAGCGAGCCTCTTATCCTGCGTAATTCGCGCCACGATGGCATCGTCCTTTCCATCAAACTCATCTCTTACGGAAAAGACAAGCGTCTGCTCATCAGCAGCGACATCACGCAGCTTGAGCGCATCGAGACCATGCGGCGTGATTTCGTGGCCAACGTGTCGCACGAATTGCGAACCCCGCTCACCGTGGTGAACGGTTTTGTCGAGACCATGCACGACATGCCGCACCTTGAGAACGACATGGCGCGTCGTGCGCTGAATCTCATGGGTGACCAGACGATACGTATGGAGAGTTTGGTCGATGACCTGCTCACCTTGTCGCGCTTGGAGAACGACAACAATCCCGTGCGCGAAGAAACGGTGGATGTCAGCGCGCTACTGAATGAGATTTTCAAAGAAGGTCAGCTGTTGAGCAATGGCAAGCATCAATTGCATCTGGACGTGGCGAGTGAAGCAAAGTTGTCGGGCAGTCGAGATGAGTTGCGCAGTGCCTTCACCAACCTGCTCACCAATGCCATCCGCTACACACCAGAAGCAGGTGAGATCACCTTGCGTTGGGCGGATAAGGATGGCTGTCTGGCATATTGCGTGCGCGATAGCGGCATCGGTATCGCACCCCAACACATCCCTCGTCTGACCGAACGTTTCTATCGAGTGGATCGTAGCCGCTCACGCGAGACAGGCGGTACGGGATTGGGATTGGCCATCGTCAAACATATCGCCATGCGGCATCAGGCGAAGTTGGAAGTGGTGAGTGAAGAGGGTAAGGGGAGTACGTTCTCTATCGTCTTCCCGAGTAAGCGAGTTGTCGCTTAGCGTCTGGATTCGAGTCAAGCTGGGCGTACAGCGCATCTGGCAGTCGTAGGAGTCGAAACGAATAGAAAGAGCCAATAGGTTCGATATGAGTCAATCACGTCCACACGATTTACCGTACGCAGAGAGTGCCGACCATACGTCATTTAAGGCGTCGTTCCTGAAAGTGACGATACTGTGCGTCATATTGGCAGCGCTTGTCATGGGTTGCTACTACTGGTTCATCTCTCCATTCAATAGCGCTATCAATTTCAGTATCGCGGTTCTGAACCTTGGTTTGTTCACACTCCTCAAGCGATTCCCAGAAAAAGTCGAGATCGTCAGTAGCATCGCCATCGTGTTCTGGGGAATAGCTGCCTTCTCGATCTATCTGTTGATCCCATACAACGCGATGCGATTGGCGATGTTCTTTCCGCTGCTGGTGGGGATATTCTATTTGAAGGGATATCGAGTCAGTGTCTATTGGGCAGTTGTGATCTTGCTAGGCATCCCATTGGGACATCTATTGCCGGGTTTCGAAACCGCGTATTCGAATGTTGAGATACTCGTCGTTTGGATCTATCTGGTCATCATGCTCATCATCCTATGGAACTTCGAGAAGTTGAGGCAAGCCCGGGCGAAGAAGGAACAAGAATATGTGTTGCAGAGCCTCGTAGATGAACGTTGGCGCCTCGCTTTGGAGAGCGTAGGGGATGCGATCTGGGATTGGAACCTGCAAACGAATCGTTTCGTATTCTCAAAAAGTTATGCCGAGATGTTGGGTTTCTCGGAAAGCGACCTAGGCGACACACCGGATCATCTTGAAAGGATATTGCACCCAGATGAGAAGAAGCAGGCTATGGCTTATCTGCATGGCTACTTGAATGGGGATTTCAGTGGCCAGTTCACCTCAGAGCATCGTCTTCAGTGTAAGGATGGTCACTACAAGTGGATACTCTGTCGCGGGCGTGTGACGGCACGTGACGAGAACGGCCGGCCGGCTCGCATGTTTGGGACGCATGTGGACATCACTGAGCGCAAGCGTATAGAAACGGAATTGCACGAGAGTGAGAGGCGGCTACGCATGGCCTTTGATGCCTCACGTATGGGGGCGTGGTCTTATGATTTCAAAACAGACAAATTGTACTGGTCACCCGACATATTCCGCTTCTTAGGTTTAGCACCTTTCGAACCTACGGTGGAATTCCTGATGAATAGTATCCATCCTGACGACAGAGAGCGGGTCAATGTTGCGCGTGAACGTGCGATCAACGAGAAGTTACCTTATGTGGCTGAGTATCGAGTCCGAAACGAACACGAGACGCGTTGGCTCGAAAGCAGGGCCGAAGTGCTGTATGACGCTGATGGAAAGCCGCTCAATATGATCGGTACGGTACAAGACATCACCGAACGTAAGGAGCATGAGAAGCAGTTGCAACATATCGCTCATTACGATGCGCTCACGGGTGTCCCGAACCGAGTCTTGTTGGCGGACAGGTTGTCACAAGCCTTGGCTCGTGCAAAACGTGAGGATGGTTTGATGGCGGTTTGCTATCTGGACCTAGATGGATTCAAGCCAGTGAACGATAACTTTGGTCATGATGCGGGTGATAGGGTATTGGTCGAGATATCTAGGCGAATCAAGGATGCCATTCGGGAGGACGACACCGTGGCGCGTTTGGGGGGGGATGAATTCGTCGTGCTTCTGGTCGGTATGGAAGCGCCTGAAGAATGTGCCGGCAGTTTGAATAGACTGCTTGATGCCATCCATCGGCCGATCGAGGTGCGCGGTCAATCGATACGCATCAGCGCGAGCATCGGCGTGGCCTTGTATCCCGAGGATGATCACGATCCGGACACCTTGCTACGTCATGCAGATCAGGCGATGTATGTGGCCAAACAGTCCGGTAAGAACCGTTATCACTTGTTCGATCCAACCAACGATCAGCGCGCACGTTCACACCATGAGTTGTTGCTACAGATACGCAATGGACTTGCACAGGGAGAATTCGAGTTGTATTACCAGCCCAAGGTCGAACTGATCACCCGTCGCATGGTGGGGGCGGAAGCGTTGTTACGTTGGAACCATCCGGCTCGCGGGTTACTCCTGCCAGAGGAATTCCTGCGCATCATCGAAGATACCGAGATGGAGATCGAGCTGGGTGATTGGGTCATCGGCACCGCCATCGATCAGCAGCGCCGTTGGCGTGAACGCGGTTTGCGTATCGAATTGAGCATCAATGTATCTGCGTATCATCTGCAATCGCCACTCTTTTCGGAAAAATTGAAGGCTCGCTCTGATCTTTGTTGTCCTGGCAACTGTTCGGGTACCTTGCAGGTCGAGGTGTTGGAGACGGCCGCTTTAGAGGATGTGGTGGGGGTGAGTGCCATCATCTCCGAATGCAAGGCATTCGGGATGGCTTTTGCCTTGGACGATTTCGGAACAGGTTATTCATCAATGAGCTATCTGAGCAAGTTCGATGTGGATGTGCTCAAGATCGACCAGTCATTCATCCGCGATATGTTGGAAGACAAAGGTGATCACGCTATCGTGCAAGGAATCATCGCACTGGCGAAGGCGTTCGAGATGGGTATCGTTGCCGAGGGTGTGGAGACGGAAGAGCAATACCAAGCTTTGTTGCAGATCGGTTGTGAGGTCGGCCAGGGTTACGGTATCGCACGACCGATGAGGGCAGATGCATTGGTCGAATGGAGCAAGAGAGCTTAGTTTGCTTTTCCAGCAGTGACTGGCGCGAAACTGCCCCGCTCGAAATCGCTTCCTTTCTCGACACTGAATCCCAAGGTCACGCTCTGTTTGCCATTGTCAGCTATCACCATCTCCAGCGTACGTCCCGCCTTGAACCAGTCTCGTGGCAACACCAGACTGGCGGGGATATTCAGCTTCTCCATTGCGGGTAACAGCAGTGCGGGTGCCGAACCCGATCGCAGAAGCTCACTATCTGCGTTGCCGCGCACGGTCACCGCTTGCGGTTGACCCGGTAGATAGCGCAGTCCGATATAAAGATGCCCTGTGCGTGTCACATTGACCAAGGTGGTGAAGCCTAGCTTGTGGGTCGTGCTGTTCGGGGCGAACACACTCACAAGTTGTTGATGCGCCAAGCGCTCGCCGACGCTCGCTTTGCGCAATAGGTGAGCACGAATGAGGCTATCTTCTTCGACCATCCATTCTTCAGGAACGAAGCCCAACTCCTTATAGGCATGTTGGCCGGTGTCGTCCAACACACGACCGAAGGTCTCGATCTGGCGCTGAGCATCTTGGCTGGCCTTGGCCGTGTCTTTGACGGGCTTGAACGGCCTGCGGGCGATCTGTGCGTAGATCTGTTCCATACCGATGCATAGGTGAGTGATGCTGCTGTCGCGAGGGACATCCGCCATCGAATCAGGGCGAGCTTCGCACCAGCAGGCATGCAATTGATTGAGTAGCGTCACACCTTCTTTGCTGGAAAGTTCAGAACCAAGATCGACTTGTTGTGGTGCCTGACCTTGTTGCAACAGGATGGTCTTCACGCGGATGAGTTTCGAAAGTGGCACCATCGCCAGATAGCGCATGCTGGCTGCTGCTAGATCAGGTCGCGCCCTGAACAAAGCATGCGCGCCTGCCAGGTCAACACCCAACGGAGGCGCATCATCTTTACTGATGCTGCAACGTGGTTCGATAGTGATCGCATCGCCCCACAGGCTGAGCCAACGCTCTGCAATGTGCCAGTGGCTGCGCGATAAGCCGAGCAGGCGTGCACGATGCATGAGCAAGGTCTTGGCATACAGCGTGCGGCAAGTGACGGGATGGCCTGCGTAGTAACGTTCGTCGCGCACGGTTTCGTTTTGCAGACCCAGCGATTCGATGTGTGAGTAGAGGCTATGCAGTTGTTGCCAAGTCTTGCCATCCGGCTCGCACCCAGCGCGCAAGAAGTCACCGATCTGCAAGCTACTGTATTGAACGCAACGTTGGCACAGCAGTGCTGTCTGCGCGGCAAGCGCCTTGTCACCCATCTCGACACTTTGCAGGCAACGCAGATAGCCGTTGAGCATGCTTTGCCACAAGCTGGAAAGAGAAAGGAGCAGGAGAAACTCGTCATCAGCCAGAGGCAACTTCTTGCCGATCAATTTTTTGGCGAAATCATTTTGTACGACGGCGATGGTCTCGCGCAGAACTTCCAAGGTCTGCAGGCGGTCACTGCCCTTGATCGGGCAGCTATTCAATTCATCTAGTTGTTTGCGCAACGTGCCGTGCGCCAAGTTGAGGTTGGTCAGTTGCAACTGGCTCAGCCACT
Organism: Sideroxydans sp.; assembly: GCA_041752675.1. Taxonomy (GTDB): domain Bacteria; phylum Pseudomonadota; class Gammaproteobacteria; order Burkholderiales; family Gallionellaceae; genus Sideroxyarcus. The sequence continues at coordinate 7,819 of JBGSWB010000161.1, forward strand.
GAGTGCAAGAGGCGGCATCTTTGAATGCCGGTTGTGCGAGGTCGTCGGTAGGTTCGAGCGGAAGCATGGTCACAGGTTATAACAGCACTCGCTCGATACCGCCATCGTTGGCATTGGCGACATATTCTGCCATCCAGTTCGGACCCAGCAGATGCTTCGCCATCTCCACCACGATGTAGTCGGTCGTCGTGCCGGCATCGTCGTTGTAACGGCTCAAGCCTTGTTGGCAAGCAGGGCAGGAGGTGAGTACCTTCACTTCACCGGTGAAGCCATCAGCACGTAATTCAGCAGAACCTTTGCGCATCTCCTCTTCCTTGCGGAAGCGCACTTGGGTGGCGATGTGCGGCACGCTGGAGCCGAAGGTGCCCGCTTCTCCGCAGCAACGATCATTCAGCGGTACGTTACTGCCCATCAACTCGCTCACCACTTTGAGTGGCGCGTAGGTCTTCATAGGTGAGTGGCAGGGGTCGTGATACATGTAACGTGTGCCTTCGACACCTTGCAGCTTCACGCCCTTCTCCAGCAGATACTCGTGGATGTCGAGCAAGCGGCAGCCCGGGAATATCTTGTCGAACTGGTATTGCAGCAGCTGGTCCATGCAAGTGCCGCAGGACACGATCACGGTCTTGATGTCGAGGTAGTTCAAGGTGTTCGCCACGCGATGGAACAGCACGCGATTGTCGGTGGTGATCTGGTTCGCCTTGTCGTCCTGACCGGAAGCGTTCTGCGGATAACCGCAGCACAGATAGCCGGGTGGCAATACCGTTACAGCTCCCACTTCATACAACATCGCTTGTGTCGCCAGCCCTACTTGGCCGAACAGACGTTCCGAGCCGCAGCCGGGGAAATAGAACACCGCCTCTGATTCTTCGCTCAGCTTGCGCGGATCACGAATGACGGGAACGACGGTGTCGTCCTCGATATCAAGCAGCGCGCGCGAGGTCTTCTTGGGCAATCCACCTGGCATCGGTTTGTTGATGAAATGGATGACGTGCGCCTTGAGCGAAGGTTTGCCCACCGTGGCAGGCGGATGTTTGAGTTGGTTGTTCAGCAAGCCAAAACTCTTCGCGATGCGATGGGCGAGGCGCTGACCTTTGTACGCCCACTCGATCATCACCTTGCGGATCAGCTTGATGGTCATCGGGTCGGTAGCATTGAGGAACAACATCG
>JBGSWB010000162.1:0-5538 GCA_041752675.1 Sideroxydans sp.
AGGCGATTGCCATAGAACGACCAGAACAACATATAGCCGCTGATGAAAGTGATGGAGACGGTGAGAACGTTATTTTCTAGAAACTGCAGCACGCTGGTACTCCTCGTATTTTTGGGTGGCGAATTCTAACAGAGGAGCAAACCGAGCCGAATCCAGCTTCACCAACTGATCGAACTCGGTCTTGACAGCTGGGAACTCGAATGGATATGACCAGATCGCATCAGCCATCATCGCCTTTGCCTCATCAGGGCGGTCTGACCATGCCAAGAACAGCGCTTGATGATAGGCCACAGGAGCATTAGGAATATAGCGCAAGGCGCGCTCGTTCAATTCGAGCTTGTCTTTCAGATGCTCCGCACTTGGTTCCATCATGTTGGCGATGAATAACTCAGCGTAGGAACTCAACAATGGATAGCGGTACGCCACTAACAACTCATCACGCGCCATGGGAATGAATTTAGGATCCTTGCTCGCGGCCACACGTAGCGCCAAGGCGTTCTCCATATGCCTGTAACCCTGATATGCCTGAACCAAAGAGACTGCCCCAAGCAAGACGATGACGACCACCGAGAGGCGACCCACCTGACGCAATTCCAAGCGGTAACTATCCTTGTCGAACATTCCTAACAATACCGCTGCGATACCAATGAAATAAAGATACCAGAGCGGATACTCCAACTGGCTGTGGATGGCGATGACGGCAAGCACACCATAGCCCCACCAGTGCTCAATATCAAACTGCGTCTTGCGCATGACGGATTGCCAGAACCACACACCGACTGCCCCCAACAGAACTGCCAGCCCTGCTAGTCCCGCTTCGGCAGCGACCTGCATGATGATGTTGTGAGCATTGTTATAGAGTCCTGTGATCGCTGGATTCTGTAGTTCACTTCCAAGCAGCAAATGCTCATAAGCGAATTGGCCCATACCCGCCCCCAACAATGGGAACTGCGCAAATATTTGTATCGCCTCGTACCACAGGTGGAATCGGATGCTGTTGGTGCCGGCCTCGCCAAACAAGCGCTCTGCCGACGTGACACTTTCCGTCGCTCCCGCCAACCACGGTATCTGCACGACAAAATGCATCGCGATGAAACCCAGCCACAGCGCGAGTGCAAAGTGCCACAACGGACGCAAGGCCACATCACGACGCTGCCAGAACCAAGCCAGCACGAGCGCAAAAGTCAGATAGAGCCAACTACTGCGAGAACCAGACAACACCAACACGAACAGCAATGGTGCCGCCAGCAAGACCGTTTGCCATGAACGCAGTATTTGTTTGGTATATAACAGGCCAAGCGAGAGCAAGCCGAGCGCGATGAAATTGGCGAAATGATTAGGCTGGGCCGTGTTCCCGTAAACAGCGCCAGAGGTCTTGACGGTGACGACCGAATTGAAGAAGGTGTCCCAACGATAGTGCTGCAAGAATCCCGCCAAGGCGTTCAGCTCAGCTCCCACCAACAGGAAGACCGCCAGCACTGTGACGACAAATGACAAACCCAATTCTTCGCGCAAGCGTTGCCCCAGCATCATCAGCAATGCGGCAAACAGAAAATACAAGGAAAGCAGCAACAAATGATCGAAGTGCGAGACTGTTCCAATGAGGAATTGCACCATCAACACCATCATCAGCCCAATCGGCAGCAGAACGATGCGAGGCACTTCAGGCGCCTGCCAATATCTAGCGGTCAACAACAACGGCAATGCGCACACACCCAACAACGCAGCGCTCCACTCTTGATGGAAGGTGGTGATGGGGAAGGCGTGGTGATAATTCAGAAAAGGCAAAACCCACATCAGGCCGACCAAGGCCAAACTGATGTGGGCGAAATTGAACGAAGCGGGGATGAATCTTTTTAGCAACTGCCTTTGACTCCGAAGCGCGCGAGGATACTGTTCAATGGGCACACTTGTGTGAAACCGCTCTGGAACAGGTTCAAACCAACGAATGCCGTGAAGAACAGGAAATAACTGTTCACGAATATGGGACTGGCTTCGACTCCCAATGCCAAAGACAACAGGATAAAAAAACCGGCGACGATGCGGACGATGCGTTCTGCGTTCATGTTTGAAACTCCTTAAGGGTTGTGGATTCTACTCGAAAATGAAACAAGCCCTTAACCCCTCTAAAGTGGCTAAGGGCTTATCGTTTATTGGTACTTCTTATACAGCGATGCGTAATACAGCACGGGGATGACGACCAGCGTAAGCATGGTGGACACCAAGATACCGAAGATCAACGACAGTGCTAGACCATTGAAGATCGGGTCATCCAAGATGAACAACGCGCCCAACATCGCAGCCAGCCCCGTCAGAATGATGGGTTTGGCGCGCGCACTGGCGGCAGCGATCACCGCATGTTGCGGATCAACACCGTCACGCAACTGCAAGTTGATGAAATCCACCAACAAGATGGAGTTACGCACGATGATGCCCGCCAAGGCGATCATGCCGATCATCGAGGTCGCGGTGAATTGGGAACCAAAGATGGCATGTCCCGGCATCACACCGATGATGGTGAGCGGGATCGGTGCCATGATGATGAGCGGCACGACGTAGCTCTTGAACTGTGCTACCACCAACAGATAGATCAGGATCAATCCCACTCCGTAGGCGATGCCCATGTCGCGGAACGTCTCAAACGTGACCTGCCATTCACCATCCCATTTCAAGGCATAGCTCTTGTAGGGATCGGACGGCTGATGGAAGAACCACGATTGCAATTCACCACCTTGCGTCAGTACCATGTCGCCGGTCTTGCCGTTGATGTCGAACATGCCGTACAGCGGACTATCCAAGTCCCCCGCCATGTCGCCCGTCACGAACACCACGGGCAACAGATCCTTGTGATAGATGGGGTAGTCGCGTTGCATCTGCACCACTTGTACCAACTCGGACAATGACACCAACACACCGTCCTTGGCGCGCACTTTGAGTTTCAGCACATCATCGATACGACTGCGTTTCTCCGCAGGAAGCGCCATGCGCAATGGTGGCGCATATTTGGAATCCTCTTCATGCAAAGAGGTCACATCCTGCCCCGCCAATGCGACCTGGATGGTATCTGCGATGTCGCGGGTGGATACGCCCAAGATGGCCGCTTTGCTCTGCATCACGCGCAACATCAACTTAGGCGCAGTCTCCGTCACCGTGTCGTCAATGCCGACGATATCCGCTGTCTTGACGAACTGCTCGCGCACCTTGCCCGCCACTTCACGCGCACCTTGGTAGTCAGGGCCATATATCTCAGCCACGATAGGTGACATCACAGGTGGACCAGGAGGAACTTCCACCACTTTTACCTTGGCGTTCCATTTCTTGGCGATGGATTCGATAGGTTCGCGCACTGAGGTGGCGATCTCATGGCTGCTACGATCACGATGATGCTTGTCTTGCAGATTGACTTGGATGTCGCCCTGCTCTGGCGCATTACGCAGATAGTACTGACGCACTAGGCCGTTGAAGTTGATCGGCGAAGCTGTGCCCGCATATGCTTGATAGTCGGTCACTTCAGGCACGGTCGCCAGATATTCCCCCATCTCACGCATCACGCCCGCCGTCTGTTCCAACGCCGTACCACTTGGCATATCCACCACCACTTGGAACTCGGATTTGTTGTCGAACGGCAACATCTTTAGCACGACTAGTTTCACCAGCGTGAGGGAAACGGCGATCAGCAACGCCGCCAAGATGCCCAACCACAACTTGCGACGCGCAGTCTTACCATACTCGCCATTCAAGAAGGGCGTGAGCAGCTTGCGGAAGAAGTGTGCGATCTTAGTGTCGCGCTCATCCTTCACCACTGCATGATGCGCATCGGAAAGTTTATGCGCCAACCACGGCGTGACGACGAAGGCGATGGCGAGTGAGATCAACATGCCCATGCTGGCGTTGATCGGGATAGGACTCATGTATGGCCCCATCAAGCCGCTCACGAAAGCCATCGGCAATAGCGCCGCGATGACGGTGAATGTTGCCAAGATAGTGGGGCTTCCCACTTCGTCCACCGCTTCAGGAATGATCTCCGACAGCGGCTGGTGTTGGGCTAATTCACGACGACGATGGATGTTCTCCACCACCACAATGGCATCGTCCACCAAGATACCGATGGAGAAGATGAGTGCGAACAGCGACACGCGATTGAGTGTGAAACCGTACGCCCATGAAGCGAACAGGGTCAGTGCCAAGGTCAACAACACAGCGATACCGACGATGGCCGCCTCGCGCCTACCCAGTGCGAACCACACCAAAGCGACGACCGCGAACGTCGCGAAGAACAGCTTGGTGATGAGTTTCATCGCCTTGTCATTGGCGGTCTCGCCGTAGTTGCGGGTGACCGTGACCTTGACGTCATCGGGTATGACGCTACCCTTCAATTCTTCCACGCGTTGCAATAACTTCTCAGCCACATCGACTGCATTTTCACCCGGCTTCTTGGTGACACTCACCGTGACCGCAGTGAATTCGCCTTGCTCTTGAATGGCCTTGTCAGCGGCGGCCGCACCTGTCCCCATCCACACATAATTGCTTGGCACTTCTGCCTCGTCGCGCACCTGCGCCACATCGTGCAAGAACACGGGCTTGCCTTCGAAGGTGCCGATAACCAGATGACGGACTTCGACCGCATCGCTCAGAAAATTGTTGGTCTGCACAAGGACTTCGCGATTGCTTTGCACCAAGGTACCCGCACTTTGCGACACGTTCGCCGCTTGCAACGCGGCGCGCACTTCTTGCAAAGACAGTTGATAAGCGTTCAGCGCCTCAGGATTGAGCAGGATACGCACTGCGCGTTGGCTCGCGCCCAAAGTAGCTACTTCGCGTGTCCCTTTCACCCGCTTCAATTCGGATTCGATGGCGTGAGCCACTTGCGTCAGGGCCAAGCCGCCGCCCGCCGATTGTTCACGCCACAAGGTCAGTGCCAAGATAGGCACATCGTCGATACCGTGCGCCTTGATGATGGGCTGCATCACACCCAAGGTGGGCGGCAACCAATCGGAATGGGAATTGATGACATCGTATAGCTTCACCAGCGACGATACGTGCTCCTCGCCCACCTTGAATTGCACAGTAATGACCGACATACCGTATTGCGACACGGAGTACACATGATCCACACCTGCGATCTGCGACAACACCTGCTCTGCCGGCGTAGATACCGTGCGTGCGACATCCTGTGAGGACGCGCCAGGGTAAGAGATCATCACGTTCGCCATGGTAACGTTGATCTGCGGCTCTTCCTCGCGCGGTGTAACCACCACGGCGAAGATGCCCAGCAACATCGCCACCAACGCCAGCAACGGCGTCATCTGCGAATGTAAGAAGATGCGGGCGATACGCCCTGAGATGCCCATCATTTCTTCACCGCCATGCCCGCTTTGACTGGATCGGTCGCGACGCGCTCACCCGCAGTCAATCCTGCCAATACTTCGACCTCGCCTTGCTCGGTCGTTTCACCCAAACGGATCTGACGCAAGCGCGGTTGCTCCTTGTCGTCCATCACATATACCGCCACCACTTCGCTACGACGCACCACCGCAG
>JBGSWB010000163.1:0-2969 GCA_041752675.1 Sideroxydans sp.
GCGAGTCTTTCCACGCGTGCGGGCATCGCCAACGTACTCTGCTCGATCTGCAACTTACCCCATTCGACTTCCATCTGTTGCGCCAGCTCTTTCTCGTTTTGCAGTTCCACAAACAACTTGCGCGCTTTGTGTTGAGAGGTAACAACACCTAACGCGCAAGCGATAGTCACAAAGAGGAGGAAGGCATTGAATCTAGCCATCCAATCGCTCCGCCACTCTTAATACCGCGCTGCGTGCACGCGGATTCGCCGCTAATTCTTGCTCTGATGCGTAGATGGGCTTGCCCACCAACTTCACTTTTCCCTGCGGCACATCTGCTGCGCGGATGGGCACGCTCTTCGGCAACTTGTCGCCCTGCGCCATGTCGCGCATGAACTGCTTCACCATGCGGTCTTCTAGCGAGTGGAAACTGATCACCGACATGCGTCCGCCTACCTTCAGCTCATCGATACACTGCGGCAACACGTTCTCGAGCTCTTCGAGTTCGCGGTTGATATAAATCCGTATAGCCTGAAAGGTACGCGTAGCCGGATTCTTGCCGGGTTCGCGGGTATGTACCGTCTTCCCAACAATGTCAGTGAGCTGTTTCGTTGTGTCGATCGCGTGCTCTTGGCGCGCAGCAACAATCGCCCTTGCAACCTGCCTAGCAAACCGTTCTTCGCCGTAATCACGTATCACCTCCGTCAGTTCGCATTCGTCTGCTACCGCCAACCATTCCGCCGCCGTCCGCCCGCGACTGGTATCCATACGCATATCCAGTGGCGCATCGAAGCGAAAACTGAAACCGCGCTGCGCGTCGTCCAGTTGCGGCGACGACACCCCCAAGTCCAGCAACACGCCATCCACCTTACCCACACCCGATTCGCGCAACTTCTCGCTCAGATGCTCGAAGCCGCTATGCACCATGTAAAAACGCGCATCCTGAATCGCTTGCCCCGCCGCGATCGCCATCGGGTCTTTATCGAATGCGATCAAGCGCCCTGACGCACCCAGCTTGCTCAATATCAAGCGACTGTGTCCTCCGCGCCCGAAAGTGCCATCCACATAGACGCCCTCAGGTTTCACCTGCAAGGCATCGACTGCTTCATTCAATAAGACGGTCGCGTGAACCAGACTCTGGCTCACAACGTGAAGCCCTCCAACTCTGGAGGCAGATCATCAGTGGAAAAGCCGGACATCTTTTCGTACTGCGCTTGCCAACGCGCCTCGTCCCACAATTCGAATTTATTGCCCTGACCAACCAGCATCACGCGTTTGTCCAGCTTGGCGTAATCGCGCAGCGTGGCCGAGATGAGCACGCGCCCAGCCGCATCCATCACCACATCTTCGGCGTGGCCGACGAGGAAGCGTTGCAAGGCACGGATCTTTGGATTGAAAGCAGAGAGCTGCATCAACTTCTCGCGGATGGGTTGCCACTCAGGTTGCGGATACATCAACAGACAGCCGTCCGCATCGGCGGTCAGCACCAACTGACCCGCACAATGCGCCAACAGCATGTCGCGATACCGAGTCGGAATCGTCAACCTGCCCTTGCCATCGATGTTGAACTGCGTCGCTCCTTGGAACATAGAACCCCTTTAACTCCCCATTTATTCCCACTTATCACCACTAGTTCCCACTATATTGAAAATATATGGGTGGGTCAAGCAAGAAATCAGGAATTTTCTTTACGGTACAAGGAGTTAGCGACGGAAGTTAACGCAAAACAAATATGCTTAAAAAGCAATGGATTGCACAAACAAGCTAAAGTTGTTTGTGATGGAAGGCCTATATATTCTTGGAGATTTGCAACTAAAGGAAAAATCGAGAGTTCACACTTGCCCTAGCTTGGCCCTCGATAAGCCGCCCACTTCTTAGAGCTTTCCAAACTGGCGATCTTGTCTTCGGCGCGGATGCCGAAACGGTTGGGGAATTGCCCTTCTAGCCATTTCACGATGGGCATGAGCTCTTGCCGCTCGGAAGCAGTGGTTGATTCATCCATCTCGAACACGCCCAAACCTTGCTCGACAGCATGCAAGTAGTTATCTGAATCGCTGATGCTAGTGAGGAAAGGTAGCTTGAGCGAAGTGAGGAAGCGTTCTAGCGCAGCGTAGTTACTGGATGAACGCATGCGCACGCGGTTGGCGACGACGGCGATCTTGGCTTTGGAGGTGTGCGCACCACCCACTAGGAACAGGTCTTTGATGAAGTCGGCCGTGGCGCGGATATCGATGGGTGAAGGCGCGACGGGAATGACGATGAAGTTGGCTTTGCGCACCAACTCTTTCAGCAACAAGCCCGATGCACCCGCTGGTGCATCCAGTATCTGCACCTCGGTATCGAGCGGGACCCAGCCTTGTTTGCTGTGCAACACCACATTACCTTTGGCAGGTGCGGCGTTCGCACCATGGATGCTGTGCTGTGTCTTTGGACGCGCTTGTAGCCAATGTAGACTGGAGCCTTGCGGGTCGTAGTCCATGATGGCGGTGCGCATCTTTTTACTGGCGTAATAGCTGGCGAGGTTGGTGGTCAGCGTGGTCTTGCCTGATCCGCCTTTGGAATTGATCACCAGTATCGTCAGCACGTCTTCTCCTTAGTTTGTCTTTTAAGTCGAACCTAGGTTCTTCACACCCGCCCATTGTCGCCGACTGACAGGCAGTGTCTCAGATATTCCTTTGAGCTTGACCAACCAACCGCTCTCGCCTTCGTCGCCACCTTTTTCAAATCCAGCGATGGCCGCTTTGGCGACGAGGCAACTACGGTGGATGCGTGCGAAGCGTATGGAGAACTCGCGCTCCATCGCGGTAAGGGATTCTTCGACAAGGTATTCGCGTTCTGCTGTACGCACGGTGACGTATTTCATCTCGGCACGCAGATACAACACCTCTTCGATTGGTACAAGGATGACTTTACCGCGCTCATGCACCGAGAGATGGGTACGCGCTTCGGGCATGAGTTCCTGCAACACTTCGGTGCGGATGGGAACGGCA
>JBGSWB010000164.1:0-5878 GCA_041752675.1 Sideroxydans sp.
GGCGTGCTGCGATACGTAACCACACCAAGGCGAAGACCGCCATGCCGAGTGCGAAGTGCAAGCTCTTCAAAGCTTCGCGCGGGTCGCTGCCTTTTTCGTACAACACGCGCAACTCGATGCTGGCATACACACCAACGAACAACAGCAACATCAGCCAATGCAGACCGATAGAGAGTGAGCCATAGCGGGTAGCGGTGTTCTTCCAATTCATGCTTATCTCCTGAAGTGTTGATGACTGCAGCGTATTTTATTTACTTTTCGTGACCATATTGTTGCTGGCCGCATCCCGGAAGATATCCAATTGCGGTTTGTAGATGTCGCTACGCATATCGAATGCGCCCATCACGCTGTGGAATATCGTTTCGTGCGCATGTTGTGAGTGGCTGAGTGCGGCATCTGCGGCCAGCGTCTTATGCCGCTTGAAAGTGGGCGACATCCATACGATGTAGGGGATGTCTTTTTGCACATCCGGCGCGAGCGAATACGGCGTGCCATGCAGGTACAAGCCATGTTCGCCCAGCGACTCACCGTGGTCGGATGCGTACATCATCACTGTCGAGGTCTTTGGTATCGAGCCCAACATCGCTATGGTCTTGGATAAGAAGCGGTCGGTGAACAAGATGGTGTTGTCGTAGGCGTTGGTCAACTCATCAGCGCTGCAATCTTGTACTTGCACGGAACGGCATGCGGGAGAGAACTTCTCTGCGTCCTGCGGATAGTGATTGAAATAGTCTGGCCCATGGCTACCTGATTGGTGCAGCACGACGAACACTTTGTCGTTGGGTGTCTTGGCGATACGTTCAGCCAGACCGGTCAGCATGCCCTCATCCAATTGGCATCCCAAGCCCTTGCAATCGCCGCGCACTTCCGAGGCCTTCAGATAGGTGCCCACTTTGAGCGGCGGCTCACCCCAGTTGTTGCTGATCCAGATCACATCTACGCCGTTGCTTTGCAGATAACTCGGCAAAGCCTCGAAGTTGTGGATGAGTGTGGAACTCGAATCGACATGTGCCAGCATGCACTGGATGGATGCGGTGGTGTAGGTGGAGCAGGAATGTGAATTGGGAATAGCGATAGCGCCCGCTTCGCTGAGTAGTGGGTTGGTGTTGCGTGCGTACCCGTAGAGTGAGAAGTTCGCGGCACGTGCTGATTCGCCGATGACTAGCACGACGACGGTCTTGCCTTGAGCCACGAAATGCGCAGGCGGCAGCTTTTCCAAGGTGCGCGACTGCATCATCTTCTCTGTTTGGTAACGTGCCGAGTTGATGACGTATGACCACGGCATGATCATGCCGCCCAACTTGCGCGCATGTTTGTCTATCCAGAACCAAGATTGAGCGTTCGCGTATATCCAGCCGATACCCAACAGCAGTGACAGCGACAGTGCGGCGACGAGTCGCAATCTGGAGGTGTGCTTCAGCGTGATGCGCGAAATCAACCAGATCGGCAACACACCGAACAACACAAGATGGAGGAAGAACGCGGGATGCAGATAACTGCCCGCCTCGGCGGTGTTGGTGTTGAACACATTGCCCATCATGGACTTGTCCAACACCACCTGATAGGTCTGGATGAAATAGATCGCGATGGCGTTGCCGAACGCGAAGAACATCGCGATGGGTTTGAGAAAGCGCTGCGAGACGAGCGCGAATATGAACAAGGCCAGCAACGTCAACAGCATCACCATCACGAACAGCGTCAGCACCGCCAATATGCCGGGGAGCGAGGTCGCATCTAGTTCGCTGAAGGCGAACCTGTAAAGAGGGAGCTGATATAGCGTGGCATTGATCGCCGCGAAAGCGAGGATGAAGGCGGTGCCGCCGAGCGTGAAGCGGAAGCGCTTATTGAAGTTTTGAAACCATGAGGCCATCTGATCCCTAGGAGACATAAGGTTGCGATGCAAAGGCCCGTTTTACACGAACCTAGCCACCATGCCTTTTGATAGTTCGCCTTGCAATGGGATGCGCACGCGATGTCCGCTTCCTGGTGCGACGACGATGGGGCTACCTTCCATGCTGCGCATCTCTTTCAGTTCGACGATGCTGTTGCCCGCAGGGTGGATGATCTCTAACTTGTCGCCGACCGAGAATTTGTTCTTCACGTCGATCTCGGCCATGCCATTCGCACAGGCCACGATATCGCCGACGTATTGCTGGCGGAAACTTTCGGAGTGGCCGCGCATGTAGTTCTGTTGCTCGTGGGTGTGATGGCGTTCATAGAAACCGTCGGTGTAGCCTCGGTTGGCCAGTGCATCCAGTGCGCCTAGCAGTTCCAGATTGAAGGGACGGCCAGCGACGGTATCGTCGATGGCTTGGCGATACACCTGTGCCGTACGTGCCACGTAGTAGATGGATTTGGTACGGCCTTCTACCTTGAGTGAGTCGATACCGATCTTGGCGAGCTTCTCGACATGCTCGACAGCACGCAGGTCTTTCGAATTCATGATGTACGTGCCATGCTCGTCTTCCAACACTGGCATGAGTTCACCCGGATGGTCTTTGCGCGAGATGACGTACACCTTGTCTGCCTCTGGGTGGCGTGGTTGCGAGCCGCAATCGGACAGAGGGCTTTCGCTCAATGCCTTGTCGAAATCGAAGTCGATCTTTTCGATATGGCCAGTACCATCTTCGATGGCGCTATCCACTTTGTAATCCCAGCGACAGGAGTTGGTGCATGTGCCTTGGTTCGCGTCGCGGTGGTTGAAATAGCCAGACAGCAGGCAGCGACCTGAGTAGGCGATGCACAGCGCGCCGTGCACGAATACTTCCAGCTCCATATCAGGACACTCTTGGCGTATCTCGGCGATCTCATCCAGCGACAACTCGCGCGACAAGATGACGCGAGACAGGCCGAGTGATTTCCAGAACTTCACTGCCGCGTAGTTGACGGTGTTGGCTTGCACGGAAAGATGTATCTCCTGCTCAGGCCAACGTTCGCGCACCATGGCGATAAGGCCGGGGTCGGCCATGATGAGCGCATCCGGTTTCATGGCGATGACAGGTTCCATGTCCGCCATGTAAGTCTTCACCTTTGCGTTGTGTGGCATCAGGTTGCTGGCGACGAACAGTTTCTTGCCCAACGCATGTGCTTCTTCGATGCCGATACGCAGCTCTTCCATCTTGAACTCGTTGTTGCGCGCGCGCAGCGAATAGCGTGGCTGTCCGGCATACACCGCATCCGCCCCGAAGGCGAAGGCAGTGCGCATCTTGTCGAGAGTGCCGGCGGGCAATAAGAGTTCAGGTGTCTTCATTTTGATTTACGCGCGATAGCCGAGTCGATTCAAGATATCGATGGAGGCGTTCGCTTGGTTGAGTGTGTAGAAGTGCAACGCAGGTGCGCCACCGGCGATGAGCTTCTCGCAAAGCTGTGTGACGGCATCACGGCCGAAGGCTTGCACCGATTCCACATCGTCGCCGTAACCTTCCATCGTCTTGCGCATCCAGCGTGGGATCTCCGCACCGCAGGTGTCGGAGAAGCGCGCGAGCTGTGAGTAACGCACGATAGGCATGATGCCCGGCACGATGGGCGCGGTGATGCCGAGCTTGCGTGTCTCGTCCACGAAGCGGAAGTAAGCATCGGCATTGTAGAAATATTGCGTGATGGCGGAGTTGGCGCCGGCGTTGATCTTGCGCTTGAAGTTGAGCATGTCCTCGCGTGCCGAGTTGGCTTGCGGGTGGAACTCAGGGTACGCGGCGACTTCGATGTGGAAGTGTTCGCCAGTCTGCGCGCGAATGAACGACACCAACTCGTTGGCATAGTGGAACTCGCCGATGCTGGCCATGCCGGAGGGCAGGTCGCCGCGCAAGGCGACGATACGTTTGATGCCCATTTCTTTGTAAGTCTTCAGTAGCGCGCTGATGTTCTCGCGCGTGCCGCCGACGCAGGAAAGATGCGGTGCGGCTTGGTGTCCTTCGGCGTGGATGAGTTGGATGGTGTCCAGCGTGCGGTCCTGCGTGGAGCCACCTGCACCAAACGTGCAAGAGAAGAACTCCGGTTTCAGCGCAGCCAAACGTTTGCGCGCTGCGGTGAGCTTCTCAGCACCTTCGGGTGTCTGCGGTGGGAAGAATTCGAAACTGATGGGGGGAAGACTCATATCTTTTTCCTCATTACTTGTGCGGCAGCAGAACTCAGCGCCCATGAAAAAATACTGTACAACACTGCGCCCAAGACGCCATACCAAAAACTATCGACCACGAAGCCTTTCAAGATCGAACCTGCGAACCAGAACATCAGTCCGTTGATGACGAAGATGAACAGTCCTAAGGTGATGACTGTGACAGGCAGGGTGAGTATCAAGAAGATCGGGCGGATGAGTGTATTGACCAATCCGAGCACGAAGGCGGCGATGACGGCCGCCATGAAGCCGGTCACATGGATACCCGGCACTAGGTTCGCAACGGCGAACAGTGCTAAAGAATTGAGAGTCCAGATGAATAGGAGTCGTAGCAGCATTTTTCTTTATTAAGTTAAGAAGGGGCGAACCTTAGGTCCGCCCCTCGCCATCATACCTGCAACTACCTGATCAATAACGGTAGTGGTTGGCCTTGTAAGGACCTTCCTTCGCTACGCTGATGTAAGCCGCTTGCTGGTCAGTCAAGGTGCTCAACTGCGCGTTCAAGGTAGTCAGTTGCAAACGTGCGACCTTCTCGTCCAAGTGCTTCGGCAAGGTGTAAACGCCGATCGGATAGTCTTGGGTGCGTGTGTACAACTCGATCTGCGCGATAGTTTGGTTGGCGAATGATGAAGACATCACGTAAGAAGGATGGCCTGTACCGCAACCCAAGTTCACCAAGCGACCTTCGGCCAACAACAGGATCTTTTTGCCGTCAGGGAAGATGACGTGATCGACTTGCGGTTTGATGTTGTCCCACTTGTATTGCTTGAGAGAAGCAACGTCGATCTCATTGTCGAAGTGGCCGATGTTGCACACGATGGCTTGGTTCTTCATCTTCTTCATGTGATCGTGTGTGATGACATGGTAGTTGCCAGTCGCTGTCACGAAGATGTCGCCGTGTTCGCAAGCGTAATCCATTGTCACTACGCGGTAGCCTTCCATTGCGGCTTGCAATGCGCAGATCGGGTCGATCTCGGTCACCCAAACTTGGGCGGACAGTGCACGTAGCGCTTGGGCAGAACCTTTACCCACGTCGCCATAACCTGCAACGACAGCGATCTTGCCTGCCACCATCACGTCGGTCGCGCGTTTGATCGCATCCACCAAAGATTCACGGCAGCCATACAGATTGTCGAACTTGGACTTGGTCACGGAATCATTCACGTTGATCGCTGGGAATTTCAATTCACCGCGCTCGAACATTTGATACAAACGATGTACGCCGGTGGTGGTCTCTTCAGTCACGCCCTTCACTGCAGCTAGACGTACGGAGTACCAAGTCTTGTCCACAGCCAGCTTGGCTTTGATGGAGTTGAACAAGCAGATCTCTTCTTCTGAACCAGGGTTGTTCAACAGGGATGCGTCTTTCTCAGCACGCGCACCCAGATGCAGCAACAGAGTGGCATCACCGCCATCATCCAAGATCATGTTGGAGTAACCACCATCCGCCCATTCAAAGATGCGGTGTGTGTAGTCCCAATACTCGGTCAAGTTTTCGCCTTTGACCGCGAACACCGGTGTGCCTGTTGCAGCGATAGCCGCGGCAGCGTGGTCTTGTGTTGAGTAGATGTTGCAAGAAGCCCAACGTACTTGTGCGCCCAAAGCAGTCAGCGTCTCGATCAGCACGCCAGTTTGGATGGTCATGTGCAAAGAGCCGGTGATGCGTGCGCCACGCAACGGTTGAGTCGCGGCGTATTCGTTACGGATGGCCATCAGGCCGGGCATCTCGATCTCGGCGATCGCGAGTTCTTTGCGTCCCCAAGC
>JBGSWB010000165.1:0-5127 GCA_041752675.1 Sideroxydans sp.
GATATTCCAGCCGCTGATGCATCTGCTGTATATCGACCAAGTGTTGGGACATAGCCCCGGTAGCAGTGTGTATGCGGCGATGAACCTGTTGCTGTTGCCGCACCACACCTTGTTCGTCTGCGACACTCATGTGAATCTCGATCCGACGGCGGAGCAGATCGCGGAGATGACTTTGTTGGCGGCGGCCGAGGTGAGGCGTTTTGGTTTGGTGCCGAAAGTGGCGTTGTTGTCGCACTCGAACTTTGGCAGTCACGACAACGCTTCCGCGCTCAAGATGAGCCATGCCCGCGAGATATTGGAAATAATAGCCCCCGAGTTAGAGGTCGAAGGCGAGATGCATGGCGATGCGGCGTTGTCGGAAGAGTTGCGTAGCGCGACCTTTCCCAACTCACATCTGAAAGGCTGTGCCAACCTGCTCATCATGCCTAACTTGGATGCAGCGAACATCGCCTACAACCTTTTGAAGATGACAGCAGGCGAAGGCGTCACCATCGGTGGCATACTGTTGGGGGCGAACAAGTCGGCGCATATTTTGACCTCGACTGCGACCGTGCGTCGCATCGTAAATATGAGTGCTCTGGCTGTGGCTGGAGTAAGTGCAAAGTAGTTAATGGAGAGCGTGATGAACAAACAAGAAGTCGAACTATTGAGTCAAGAGATAGAGATATTGATGGCAGAGCGTGTGCGTTTGCTTAAAGTGGTGGGCGCTGCAGCGGTGTTAGTGGCGAATGCAGATGCAGCATTGCTCCAGCCGAACGCGGTAGATGCCGCAGAGATGTTGTCAGAATTGTTGAATCAGTTGCCCGAAGAGACTTTGCAAGATGCTTTGGAATCGGTGCACGCGCAAACGATGTAACCAAAATCCAAACCTCGTCGCAATACTGCGTTGCTCTCAAAAAATGACTCCTTACATATCAAACATATGCCGCGTCGTCATTTTTTGTTCGCGCCTTGTCTTGCTTAGAGCTTTGAATTTTTTGCATTGAAGTTGGTTGTCTGAATATGAAACGACAAAAGATCGGATTGATCCTGACTGGAGGTGGCGCACGCGCCGCCTATCAGGTGGGTGTGTTGAAGGCTCTCGCCGAGTTCATGCCGTATCGTTCGCGCATGCCATTCGATGTGGTGTGCGGCACATCGGCAGGAGCGCTGAATGCGGTGACGTTGGCGATCAACGCGCGGCACTTCCGTAAGGGTGTGCGTTATCTACACAACATCTGGAACAACGCACGCATCAACGAGATATACCGTTCCGATGTGATCGGTGTGGCGGCGAACAGTGGTCGTTGGCTCATGGGGCTGATGTTGAGCGTGTTGGGTAGCAATCGTTTGAATCGCGTATCTCTGTTGGACAACCGCCCCATGCGGACTTTTCTTGAGCGTGCGCTTCCCTGTGAATTGATCCAGCAAAACATCGATGACGGTCTGGTACATGCAGTGAGCGTGACGGCATCGGGATATGGTTCGGGTCACTCGGTGACTTTCTTTCAAGGCGTGCCAGACATCAAGCCGTGGAAACGGGCACGCCGTCTCGGTGTGCCGACGCAGATCAGTATCCAACACATGCTGGCCTCATCGGCGATCCCCTTCATGTTCCCTGCAGTCCATGTGAACCGCGAATTCTTTGGTGATGGTTCGATGCGTCAGATCGCGCCTATCAGTTCTGCGTTGCATCTAGGTGCAGAGCGGGTGTTGGTGGTTGGTGTGGGGCATGATCCTTTGTTGGAAGGGCAGAAACGTTCCAAGATCGACAGCTACCCCTCTCTGGCGGAGATCGCCGGTCATGCATTGGACAGCATCTTCATCGATGGGCTTGAGGTCGATCTGGAGAGATTGCATCGCATCAATCACACCATCAGCATGATTCCAGAAGAGTCGCGCAATAACGTTAACCTGCAACATGTGGAGGCTTTGGTCATCACGCCTAGTCAGCCTTTGGAGAAGGTCGCAGAGCGTCACATCGCCAACCTGCCGTGGACGATCAGGCTGTTGTTGCGCTTGGTCGGTGTGATGCGCGGTAGTGGTGCGAACTTGGTGAGCTATCTGCTGTTTGAGCGGCATTATTGTCGAGCCCTGATCGATCTAGGCTATCAAGATGCCCTTAAACGCAGGGAAGAGATATTGCAATTCTTGGAGCAGGGCGGCGCGGATACGTGCAACGATCTGTCGCAATGAATCGCATCAAACAAACAGACCCCAAGCCGTTGACCTTCGCCTTGCTGAAAGTCTTGGCCGACGGTGATTTTCATTCTGGTGAGGAGATGGCGCGCAGTGTGGGATTGACGCGCACCAGTGTGCATAACGCCTTGCAGGATGTTGATCGATTCGGATTGAAGTTACACAGCGTGCGCGGACGTGGCTACCAATTGGCGCAACCTCTCTATTGGTTAGAGGCGGGCAAGATCGTTACCCATCTGGGTGCGGCGCGCGAGCATGTGAGTGTGGTTGTCGCTGATCATGCGGGATCGAGCAACGCGGTTCTGTTGGAGCGTGCGCGCCAAGGTGCGCCTAGCGGTAGCGTGTTGGCAGTGGAGTGGCAGAGTGCGGGGCGAGGTCGCTTGGGGCGGCAATGGCATTCTGGCTTGGGCGACGCACTGACGTTCTCTTTGCTGTGGCGCTTCGACAGGGGGTTGGCTGCGTTGTCTGGTCTGAGTTTGGCCGTGGGTGTCGCCATGGTGCGCGCTTTGCGCGAGTTGGGTGTGAGTGAGGCAGGGTTGAAGTGGCCGAACGATGTGTTGCTGCCCGAAGGTAAGTTGGCGGGTATCTTGTTGGAGGCGCAAGGCGATATGCTGGGGCCGAGCGCGGTGGTGATCGGTGTCGGGATGAATCTGTCTCTTCCTGATGCGGCACGCAAACAGATAGATCAACCTGTGAGCGATCTTTTATCTCACGGTGTGCCTTTGCAGGAGCGTAATCGGGTGTTCGCGATCTTGTTGGAACACATGGTGGCGGTGTTGCAATCGTTTGCGCTACATGGATTTATTGCGTTACGCGCAGAGTGGGAGAGTTACCATCGATTGCAGCAATGTGCCGCTGTCGTGCACATGCCAGATGGTTCGCGTGTCGAGGGTATCGTGCTGGGGGTGGATGATGAAGGTGCCTTGCGTATGCGTACGCAACGGGGTGAGCAGGTATTCCATGCGGGTGAGATCAGTTTGAGGAAAGCATGATGTTATTGCTGGATATTGGGAATTCGCGGATCAAGTGGGCATTGGTGGAAGAGGGGCGCCAACTCCAGTTGGGTGCGCTCGACCATTCTGCATTGGCATCCTTGCAACAAGTGTTCGCACGTATCTCGGTGCCATCTCGCATCTTGGTCTCCAATGTGGCGGGTGAGGAGGTCGCTGAGCGGGTGCGCGAGTTGTGTGCAGCATGGGCGCGCCCCGTGGAATTTGTGCAGGCGAAGCCTGAGCAGTGTGGCGTGCGCAATGGATACGCACATCCTCAACGTTTGGGGAGCGACCGCTGGGTGGCTTTGATCGCGGCTTGGCATGATGTGCATGACGCCTGCCTAGTGGTGAACTGCGGCACGGCAACGACGGTGGATGCACTGTCGGCGCGAGGTGAGTTCTTGGGGGGGCTGATCTTGCCCGGCGTGGATATGATGCAAGGCAGTCTCGCTGCGGGTACGGCGCAGCTTGAGGCAAGAGAAGGTGCGTTGAAAGATTTCCCGTTGGATACCGCTGATGCGATCCATAGTGGAGCAGTCAGAGCGACACTGGGTGCTATCGAGAGTCAGTTCTTATTGTTGCGTGCTAAAGAAGCGAGCGCATGCTGTGTCTTGAGTGGCGGTGCTGCCTTGAAAGTGATGCCGCATCTGTCCATAGCGTTCGATCACGTAGATAATCTGGTCTTGCGTGGTTTGCAGATCATTGGGGAAAGTGAAGCATGACAAAGTGGATTCTGGGTTTATTGCTGGTGGCCAATATCGCGTTCTTCGCAGTGATGCAATGGGGTAGTGCTTTGACGAAGGATGTCGAGGCGGTTGTTGCGCAAGCCCCACTCAATATGGACAAGATCCGCTTGGTCAGTGATGTGGCTCCCGCATCTTCTGCGGCCTCTGCGATCAGCGCCGTCACTTCTTCCAACACGGTTCCATTTGCGCCTGCATCTATCCTTTCTTCTGAATTGGCTTCCGTGCCGAATGCTGGCAAGCAATGTATGGAATGGGGGGAGTTTTCTGGACGTGGCTTGACTGATGCACAAGCTGGGTTGGCGACATTGAAATTGGGTGAGAAGTTATATCAACGTGTTGTCGAGCATGTGGGCGGGTTCTGGGTTTTCATCCCGCCTTTGAAGACTTCGGCAGACGTGCAGCGCAAAATCGGGCAATTGAAGAGGCTTGGCGTTGATGACCACTTTGTAGTGCAGGAAGAGGGGGCATGGCTAAACACTATCTCGCTTGGCGTGTTCAGGACAGAGGATGCAGCGCAGAAATTCCATGAGAGCTTGCGTGAGAAAGGTGTGCGCAGTGCCAAGGTGGGTGAGCGCATGAGTAAGCTCAAATTCACCGTGCTTGGCTTAAAGGGCCTTGATGCTGCCGAGGTGGACAAAATCAACGCGTTGCAAAAAGATTTTCCAGACAGTGAGCTTAAAGCAGTCGACTGTAATTGACAGGGGCTACCTAAATCAGGAGAATGCCGCCCTCTTTTAAGGCGATGCATTCTTGGCCTTGCGGTTTTCGGTGATATAGCTCAGTTGGTTAGAGCACAGCACTCATAATGCTGGGGTCGGTGGTTCAAGTCCACCTATCACCACCAATAAAAATTCAATACAAATAATAAGTTATATTGAATTTGCTTTGATTTGATCTGTAGTGGTAATAGTGCTGCCAATGCTGATGTATTCAAGTGAGCCTGTCCGCCAAATAAAAAACTCCAGCCGAAGCTGGAGTTTTTCATTTGTACCGACTGTAAAGTCGATTACTCGGAATCAGAGAACAGTTGCTTCAGCATCCACAGTGAGAAGCCGACTGCCAGGATTGCGGTGCCGACGGAAGCGAGATCTGCGACGAAAGACATATTTACCCCTCCTATTGAAGTTGAACATACCAACAAAAACTACGGGGGTAATGCTAGCACAAACTATGAGTGGCACAAATGCTTTGTGCATAGGGATACCAGCCCG
>JBGSWB010000166.1:0-3698 GCA_041752675.1 Sideroxydans sp.
TGCGTAAGTAAGCCTTATGACAATGAGTGAACCATCCACCAAGCCTTATCTGATCCGCGCCATCCATGAGTGGTGCGGTGATGCGGGCTATACACCTTATCTGGCTGTGCAGGTGGATGACTATACGCAAGTGCCTATGGGATATGTGAAGGATGGAAAGATCGTTCTGAACATCGGTGTCGATGCGGTGAAGAACCTGCATCTGGGCAATGAAGACATCACTTGTGGCGGGCGTTTCGGTGGTGTGGCTCACCAGATCATCGTTCCCATCTCCGCTGTGATTGGAATCTTCGCCAAGGAAACAGGGCAGGGCTTGGTATTCCAAGGGCAAGAATCATCCCCCATCTCGGCAATACAAGAAGGTGGGCCGGATGAGACTCCGCCAACACCGAGCAAGCCCAAACTCACCGTTGTGAAATAACGTTCCACAAAACAAAGAAGCCGCAGATCACTCTGCGGCTTCTTTGTTTTTGCGTGAGGATCAGCGCGGGGCTGGTAAAGCCAATAGTCCTTGCATCTTGCTCATCGCCTTTTGCTCGATCTGACGGATACGCTCAGCAGACACATTGAATTCGGCGGCCAGCTCATGCAGGGTCGCGCCATCATCCTCTCGCAACCAACGCGCTTCCACGATCTTGCGGCTACGCTCATCCAAGCTAGCCAGTGCCTTGGCAAGACCACTCGTTTGCAGGTGCTCACGCTCCGAGGTCTCCAAGATTGTGGAAGGCTCATGCTCTTCGCTATCCGCTAGATATTGGATAGGCGCGTAGCTTTCCTCGTCTTCGGCGGCCAAGGGGTCGAGTGCCATCTCGTGTCCTGCAAAACGAGATTCCATCTCCACCACGTCCTGCTCGCTCACATTGAGCTGTTGCGCGATCTCAGTGACCTGTTGCGGTTTGAGCGATTCCAAGCCCTGTTTCATGCTGCGCAGGTTGAAGAACAACTTGCGTTGAGCTTTGGTGGTCGCGATCTTCACCATGCGCCAATTGCGTACCACGTATTCGTGGATCTCGGCGCGGATCCAATGCAAAGCGAAAGACACCAAGCGCACACCGCGCTCAGGGTCGTAGCGCTTCACCGCCTTCATCAGGCCGATATTGCCTTCTTGGATCAGGTCGGCTTGTGGCAGACCGTAGCCGTTGTAGCCACGCGCAACGCTCACCACCACGCGCAGATGAGACAGCACCAACTGGCGTGCGGCATCAAGGTCGCTCTCGTTCCTGAAGCGTGTCGCCAAAGCAACTTCTTCCTCTTGCGACAACACAGGGAAACGATTGACCGATTGAACGTACGACTCCAAGCTGCCAACGGCAGACGGCATAGGTAGATTCAAACTTGCATTCATGGGTTTTCCCTCCTCATGCTTGTATATTAGCACTCGCTGGTTGAGAGTGCCAAGAGTCTGGAAAGTTCAGCGGGGCTCGATCTGCCACAGGTGTTGTGATACCGAGAACCATGCGCCCAGCCAGCCCAGATAGGCTGCGAAACCGAGCAGGGTGGCGCTGTCGGCAATAGATAGGGAAAGCAGGCTGAATTCGCTGGCGTAGACCGAGGCCAGATCGCCCAAGTAATGGTTCAGCAGGAATACGCTGCCCGACACGATGAGCCATGCCGCGACACCGCCAAGTAGGCCTTGGGCTAGGCCGAAGTAGAGGAAGGGACGGCGGATGAAGGCATCGGCCGCCCCGATCAACTTGGCGACCTCGATCTCGTCGCGTCGCGTCAAAATCTGTAGGCGGATGGTGTTGAAGGTGATGGCGATGAGGGCAAAGCTGAGCAATCCCGCCAATATGCCGACCGCCAACCTACCGAAGCCCAAGACTGCCTCTAAACGGTGAACCCACGCTGAGTCGAGTTGGACGTGGTCGAACTGGGCCCACGTCTTCAACTCGTCGCGCAAAGATTCCATCGCCGAAGCATCGGTGGCTTTGGGATAGACGATGTAGGCATCGGGTAAGGGATTCTGCGACAGGTCGCCGATCACATCGGATAGTTCGGTGCTTTGTTGTAGCTTCTTGAAGGCGACATCGCGCGGAACGAATTCGACGCGTTCGATCTTGGCGTTCTGCTTCAGTTTGTCCCCGATGCGAGTGACTTCTCCGGCACCCGTGCCGACTTTGATGAACACGCTGATCTGTGGTGTACCTGTGAGTTGCCCAGTCAGGCTTTGTACGCTCTTCAAGATCACATAACCGCCCACGGGAAGGCTCAGTGCGATGCCGATGATGAGCACGTTGAGTAATGTCGCATTGGGTGTCAGCAACAGTCGTAACAAGGTCGCACGCAACACACGCAGATGTTCGATGAAGGTGCTCACAGCAACGCTCCCTGTTTTAGGTGTAACTCACGCGCAGGGAATTGCGTCAGCACATTCTCGGCATGGGTGGCGATCACCAGCGTCACGCCTACTTGATGGAACGACTTGAAGATGTGCATGATCTCGTTGGCGTAATCGCTATCGAGATTACCCGTGGGTTCGTCGGCCAAAAGGATAGCGGGGCGGTTGACGATAGCGCGTGCGATACAAAGACGTTGCTGTTCACCGCCAGACAGCGAGATAGGATTGGCCTTCTCACGCGCCAGCAGCCCGACCTTGTCCAGTGCGGCACGCGCGCGTTTGGCAGACTCGCGGTGGTCGAAGCCGCCGATCTGCAAGGGCAACATCACGTTATCGAATGCGCTACGGTCGAACAGGAGTTTGTGGTCTTGGAAGATGAGGCCGATGTTGCGGCGTAGTGCGGGTATAGCTTCACGCTTGATGGAGCGGATGTTCTGCCCCTTCACCAACACACTGCCGCTAGTGGGACGTTCGATGGCGGCGATGAGTTTGAGCAAAGTGCTCTTGCCTGCGCCGGAGTGTCCGGTGAGATACACCATCTCGCCTTCAGTGATCTCGAAGCTCAAGTCTCTCAGCGCTTCATGTCCGCCGGGATAGCGCTTATAGACTTGATTGAACTGGATCATGCGTCGATCCCAAGTAGTGCAGAGATGAAATCTTCCGCCACGAAGGGACGCAGGTCATCCAAGCCTTCACCCACGCCGATGAAGCGTACGGGGATGGGATGTGCCTTGGCGATGGCGGCGATGACGCCGCCTTTGGCCGTGCCATCCAACTTGGTCAGCACCAGTCCTGTCACACCGAGTGCTTCATCAAATGCTTTGACCTGCGACAGTGCGTTCTGGCCCGTGTTGGCATCTAGCACCAGCAGCACTTCATGTGGTGCCTCAGGCATCACCTTGGCGATGACGCGTTTCACCTTCTTGATCTCTTCCATCAGGTGCGCTTGGGTGGTGAGACGGCCTGCCGTATCCGCCAGCACCACATCGATGCCACGCGCTTGCGCGGCTTGTACAGCGTCGTAGATGACAGCGGCTGCATCACCGCTCTGTTGCGCGATGACGGTCACATCGTTGCGCTTGCCCCACTCCATCAATTGCTCACGCGCGGCAGCGCGGAAGGTATCGCCCGCCGCGAGCAACACCGACTGGCCTTGGTTTTGGAAATGTTTGGCTAACTTGCCGATGGAGGTCGTCTTGCCTGCACCGTTCACCCCACACATCATGATGACGAAAGGTTTATGCGGTGTGACATCCAGTGGTTTTGCCAGCGGTTGCAGCAGCTTGAGTAGCGCATGCGCCAGCGCCTCTTTCAATTGGCTGGCTTCGGTCAGGTGCTGTTCCTTCACTTGACGGCGCAC
>JBGSWB010000167.1:0-3298 GCA_041752675.1 Sideroxydans sp.
CGGTGCCGGTGGCAGCCGCACACAGGCGGGCCGCGATGGCAGAGGCGGTGCCGCCGGAGGAGCCGCCGGGTACACGCGCTTTGTCCCACGGGTTTTTGACGATGCCGTAGTGTGAAGTCTCGTTGGAGGACCCCATGGCGAACTCGTCCATGTTGGTCTTGCCGAGATTCACTGCGCCCGCAGCGTTGAATTGCGAGATGACGTGCGCATCGTAGGGTGACACGAAGTTGTGCAGCATCTTGGAGCCGCAGGTGGTGAGCCAATCTTTGGCGCAGAAGATGTCCTTCTGGCCGAAGGGGATGCCGGTCAGCGCTTCTGCCGTACCTGACGCGATGCGAGCATCAGCGGCCTTGGCTTGCGCCAAGGTGGCTTCAGGCCTAGTCGTGATGTAGGCGTTCAGCTCAGGATTGAGCTGGGCGATGCGGTCGAGATAGAGCTGGGTCAGTTCGACGCTGGATATCTTTTTGGCGCGTAATGCCGCGCCCATCTGTGAGAGGCTGGATTCGATCATTTCACTTACTCGATGACTTGCGGAACGAGGTATAGACCGCCTTCCACTTGCGGGGCGATGGCTTGGAAAGCCTCACGTTGATTGGTTTCGGTGACTTTGTCCTCGCGCAGGCGCTGGGCAACGTCCTGCGCGTGGGACATCGGTGCTATCCCCTGGGTGTCCACGGCTTGCATCTCTTCGATCAAACCGAAGATGCCGGAGAGTTGTGAGCGGGCCGTTTCGATCTCGGCTGGGGTCATCGCCAGACGCGCTAGACGCGCCACTTTTTCGACGTCTTGTGTGCTTAAACTCATAGCAAATTCTTTATTCAAATAAGGCCGATAGGTTATCATACGCGGCCTTCAAACGGCACTTCATTCGAGCCGCGCCCTACACTTAAAACAGGATTCAACATGCTTAATTATTTCAACGGATATTTCTCTAACGATCTGGCTATCGACCTCGGTACGGCGAACACGCTGATCTGGTTGCGCGGTCAAGGCATCGTATTGAACGAGCCATCCGTTGTGGCGATTCGCCAAGAAGGCGGCCCTAACGGCAAGAAAGTCATCCAGCAAGTCGGTCTTGCAGCCAAGCAGATGTTGGGTCGTACACCCGGCAACATCACCGCTATCCGTCCGATGAAAGACGGCGTCATCGCCGACTTCACCGTGACCGAGCAGATGCTCAAGCAGTTCATTCGTCGTGTTCACAAATCCAGCATCTTCACACCTAGTCCGCGTATCGTCATCTGCGTACCTTGTGGTTCGACACAAGTCGAGCGCCGTGCGATCCGTGAATCCGCTTATGGCGCAGGAGCGCGCCGCGTGGAGTTGATCGAAGAGCCGATGGCTGCTGCGATCGGTGCTGATCTGCCGGTGGAAGATGCGACCGGCTCCATGGTGGTGGACATCGGTGGAGGTACGACCGAAGTGGGCGTCATCTCCTTGGGTGGTGCGGTGTACTCCGGTTCTGTGCGCGTCGGCGGCGACAAGTTCGACGATGCCATCATCAATTACATCCGCCGCAACTACGGCATGCTCATCGGTGAAACGACTGCTGAGCAGATCAAGAAACAGATCGGCTCCGCTTTCCCGGGCAGCGAAGTGCGCGAGATGGAAGTGAATGGCCGTAACTTGGCGGAAGGTGTGCCACGCAGTTTCACCATCTCCAGCAATGAGATCCTCGAAGCGTTGACCGACCCACTGAACAGCATCGTCAGCGCAGTGAAGACCGCGCTAGAGCAGACACCGCCAGAGTTGGGCGCGGACATCGCCAGCAAAGGTATGGTGTTGACGGGCGGCGGTGCTTTGTTGCGTGATCTCGACCGTCTGCTGATGGAAGAGACCGGCTTGCCCGTTGTCATCGCGGATGATCCTTTGACTTGCGTCGTGCGCGGTTCCGGCAAGGCGCTAGAGAGCATGGACAAATACAGCAACATTTTCACATCTGACTGATCTGTTTCAACTTGGAAGACACTAGAACGCTACGCTTCTTCAATCGCGGCCCGAGTGCGGTCGCGCGACTGGTGTTCTTCTCCGTTCTATCCTTGGCGTTGCTGTTCGTGGACGCGAAGTACAACTATCTCGAATCCGCTCGGCAAGTCATCGCCGTCATCATCTATCCCCTTCAACGATTGACTGCCCTGCCCGGCGAGGTGTGGAACGGTGCGGGTGAGTACATCACGCTGCAGCGCCATCTGGTCGCCGAGAACGAGCGGCTGCATCTGCAACATGATGCTGATGCGGCGCTACTCAATCAGATGCAGTCGCTTCAAGCTGAGAACGCACAGTTGCGCGAATTGTTGGATGTGACGCGCCGCGCCGACTACACCATGCAGATGGCGCAGATCGCCTATGTGGAACGCGACATCTTCAAGCGCAAGTTATTCATAGACAAAGGCGAGAATACGAACGTGCAAGCGGGACAAGCCGTCGTCGATAACGGCGGTGTGGTAGGGCAGGTCACGCGTGTGTACCCCTTGTTGTCCGAAGTCACGCTGGTGACGGACAAAGACATCGCAGTGCCGATCCAAGTCGTGCGTAACGGCATCCGCGCGGTGGTGTTCGGTTCAGGCAACATCAGCGAATTGGAATTGCGTTACCAGCCGGTCAATGCCGACATCGAAGTGGGTGACGTGTTGGTCACGTCGGGTATGGATGGGACTTACCCTCCTGCGCTGCCTGTCGCCCAGGTCATCAAGGTGGAGCGTGATCCGGCTTATCCATTCGCTCGTATCGTGTGTGCCCCATTGGCGGGGGTGGATAGACATCGCACCTTACTCATCGTGTCTAGCGTACCGCCGCTGCCAGAGCCTCCCGCCGCTGAGGTGGAAGTTGACGATGCAAAGCGCGTGAAGAAGATCGTGAAACGGAGCAAGCCATGAGACAGGACTTAGTCAGAGACCGGGAGTTCTTGTTGCCTGCAACCACGACGTTCATCGTGCTGAGTTTCTTCATCGCCGTATTGCTTGAGTGGATGCCTTGGCGTGGTTGGATGTTGGCGTTGCGTCCTGATTTTGTAGGCTTGGTGTTGTTGTACTGGTGTACACATAAACCTCACCGTGTCGGTATCGGTATTGCGTGGGTGTTGGGCATCTTCGTGGATGTGGCGGATGCCAGCCTGTTCGGTCAACACGCACTCGCCTATTCGGTGCTGGCGTTCGGCGGCTTGGTATTGAACCGCCGTGTACAGATGTTCAATCTGCGCGAACAGTCCGTGCACGTGTTCGCCTTGTTACTCACCAGCTATTCCGTGTACGCCATCGTGCATTGGCAAGTGCGTGGTTTCGTGGCGTGGGAATATTTC
>JBGSWB010000168.1:0-4642 GCA_041752675.1 Sideroxydans sp.
TAAGTAGCGAACAAGCAGTCATCTCCATTGCATTGGCTTTCATCTCAAATATGACCTTCAAATTTGGACTAGCTTTCGCAATCGGCGGCATTGCGCTGGCAAGACATATCGCGATCGGCTTCATTGCCATCGTTTCTGGGGTAACAATAGGCCTTCTGCTCCTCTAACTCGGACTGCGAATCAAACCGCTTGGAGTGTATAATCTCGGCCTTTCCAAGCAGCGTAAAGAATACAGAAAATGGAAGCCGAACAACTCAACGCACTCACCAACAAGATCCAAGACCTCAGCAATCGCAACATCGAACTTCGGAGGTATCTTTGACTACGATGGCAAGCAAGACCGCCTCGCTGAAGTCGTCGTATTAGCTGAAGATCCTGCTGTATGGCAGGACAGTAAGCGTTCTCAAGAATTGGGCAAGGAACGCAAGATGCTGGAAGGCGTCGTGCTCAACCTCCAAAAAGTAGCGCAATCCCTCAGCGACAATGCAGAGCTCATTGAAATGGCGCTCGCGGAAAATGACGATGAGAGCTTACACAGCATCGTTGACGACATCGCACTCACCGAAAAGATCGTGGCTGACATGGAATTCCGCCGCATGTTCTCGGGGGAGCTCGATTCAGCCAATTGCTTCCTTGATATTCAAGCTGGTTCGGGCGGGACAGAGGCGCAAGATTGGGGCTCGATGCTACTACGCATGTATCTGCGCTACGCCGAACGCAAAGGTTACCAAGTTGAAGTGTTGGAACAATCCGATGGTGAAGTCGCGGGTATCAAAGGCGCTTCCATCAAGATCACAGGCGAATATGCCTATGGTCATCTACGCACTGAGACTGGCGTGCATCGTCTAGTCCGCAAATCTCCTTTCGACTCCGGTAACCGTCGTCACACCTCTTTCTCTAGCGTGTTCGTCTATCCCGAAGTGGATGACTCCATCGAAGTGGATATCAACCCCGCCGATCTGCGCATCGACACCTATCGTGCTTCCGGCGCGGGTGGACAGCACATCAACAAGACTGACTCGGCGGTGCGCATCACGCACATCCCGACCAATATCGTGGTGCAGTGCCAGAGTGACCGCTCCCAACACAAAAATCGCGCAGAGGCGATGTCCATGTTGAAGTCGCGCATGTACGAAGAAGAGTTGCGCAAACGCAATGCGGAAAAACAAGCACTGGAAGATACCAAGTCCGATATCGGCTGGGGGCATCAGATCCGTAGTTACGTACTCGATCAATCGCGCATCAAAGATCTACGTACCAACCACGAAGTCGGCAATACCCAAGCCGTATTGGACGGCGACCTCGATGACTTCATCGCTGCCAGTTTGAAACAAGGCGTTTAACTTTAGAGAACTATCATGACTACTGAACAAACACTTCCCGTACAAGACGAAAACCAGATTGTTGCAGAGCGCCGCGCCAAGCTAAAAGCGATTCGCGATAAAGGCGTCGCCTTCCCTAATGACTTCAAGCGTGAACATCTGTCTGACGATTTGCATAAGTTGTACGACCATCTGACGCACGATGAGTTGGAAGCCAATCCTATTCACGTGTCCGTTGCAGGCCGTATGATGTTGAAGCGCGTGATGGGAAAGGCGAGCTTCGCTACCGTGCAGGACATGAGCGGACGTATCCAACTTTTCTTGAGCAATGACAACATCGGCGAAGCAGCTCATGGCGAATTCAAGCACTATGACTTGGGCGATATCCTCGGTGCAGTCGGCGTACTGTTCAGAACCAAGACCAATGAGTTGTCGGTGCGTGTCACACAGATTCGTCTACTCACCAAATCTTTGCGTCCTCTGCCAGAGAAGTTCCACGGCTTGACCGACCAAGAGCAGAAGTATCGCCAACGTTATCTCGACCTCATCACCAATGATGATTCGCGCAATGTATTCCTCGCGCGCACCAAAATCATTCAGGCGATACGCGAGTTCTTCATTCGTCACGGCTATCTAGAAGTCGAGACACCGATGATGCACCCTATCCCTGGCGGCGCATCGGCCAAGCCATTCGAGACACACCACAATGCGCTGGATATGAAGATGTATCTGCGTATCGCACCTGAGCTGTATTTGAAACGTCTGGTCGTGGGTGGGTTCGAGAAGGTATTCGAGGTCAATCGTAACTTCCGCAACGAGGGGGTCTCCACGCGCCACAACCCCGAGTTCACCATGATCGAGTTTTACGAGGCCTATCGTGATTACAAATATCTGATGGGGTTCACCGAAAAGTTGTTTGCCGAAGTGGCACTCAAGGTACTCGGTACGACCGTCATCAACTATCAAGGTAAAGAACTTGACTTGGGAAAATCTTTCCACCGCCTCACCATGGTGCAAGCGGTGCAAAAGTTCCATCCGCAATTCACTGATGCACAGCTGAATGACCGCACCTTCTTGGTCAATCAACTGAAAGACTTGAAAGCCAAATACAACCCAAAAGACGCCATAGGCGGCTTGCAGTTGTCGTTATTTGAAGAGATGGCAGAATCGCACCTGTTCGAACCCACGTTCATCATCGACTATCCTGTGGAGGTTTCTCCGCTAGCGCGTAGCAGTGACGCTAATCCAGAGATCACCGAGCGCTTCGAGTTGTTCATCGTCGGCCGCGAGATCGCCAATGGCTTCTCTGAATTGAACGATGCTGAAGACCAAGAAGCACGCTTCGATGCACAAGTCGCCGCGAAAGATGCGGGCGATGAAGAAGCGATGTTCAAAGACGGTGATTTCGTGCGTGCGCTGGAATACGGATTACCCCCAACTGCAGGTCAAGGTATCGGTATTGATCGTCTCGTGATGTTGCTCACCGATAGCGCCAATATCCGTGATGTGATCTTGTTCCCGCACATGCGTCCTGAATAAACGTGCTCAACAGCGACACACGCCTTCGACTGCTACAACACTATCCGATGCTGGCTGAACTGCCAGCTTCTAAGTTGGATGAGTTGCTAGCACAAGCGAGGGTGATGTCGCTACCTTCTGGCACGACCGTATTCGATGAGAACCAAGCCTGTCAGGGGTTCCCGCTGATCTTGTCGGGCAGTCTGCGCGTCATCAAGGCGGCTGCGAACGGACGGGAGTTGCAGCTCTATCGTGTCATTCCGGGTGAAAGTTGCATCCTGACTAGCAGTTGTCTGTTGGGTCATACACGCTATCAAGCAAGAGGAATTTGCGAAGCAGATGTCGAAATGCTGTTGTTGCCTGCCACGGCATTTCATGTCTTGCTGGAGAGCCAACCTAGCTTCCGGACTTATGTGTTCCACCTTTTCTCAGATCGACTCACCGACCTGATGCAACTCGTCTCCGCAGTCGCGTTCCAAAAGCTGGATCAACGTCTTGCTGCCCTACTCCTCACCAAACAAAACCCTATCAGGTCAACGCATCAAGCGTTAGCCGATGAACTCGGCAGTGCGCGTGAGATGGTGAGTAGACTATTGAAGGGATTCGCAGATCAGGGCTGGTTGCTACTCGGACGCGAACACATCGAGATAATCGATAAGTCTGCGTTAGCTAAACTTGCAGCAAACTGACCTAACTTGTTTTTAGCTTCAACACGAATGACAACATCGATCTAAGCTTAGCGGGTCTGACTGGTTTGTGTAGCAGGTGATGCCCCTTGGCTACGACCTCTTGCAGCAACTCTGGCGAAGTATCGCCACTGATCAAGATGAATGCTGGTTTGATCTCGCAATGTGTTTCGATGCCGTCGGCCAATTCCAACCCGTTACCATCTGGCAAACGGTAATCGCACACAACAAGATCGAAATGGGCATCCTTCGATAACTGCCGCACCTCCGCCAAACTTCCCGCCACGCTAGTTTTACACCCCCAAGATGCGAGCAAACCTGAAGTACTGTTGCGCACCAACTCATCGTCATCTACCACCAATACGTTCAGACCTGCATACTCATTAGAACGAGTCCCAGATGCGGAGCTAACTGTAGATCCCTCTGCCAATAGCTCGTGCACGTTAGGCACTCGAGGAACTTCTATGGCGAAGGTGGAACCACGCTGCGGCGCAGATCTTAGCGTAACGGAATGTCCCAATAGCTTGGACAAGCGATCCACGATAGCTAAACCCAAGCCCAAGCCCTTGCTACGATCACGTGCTTTGTTGGTCAACTGAACGAATTCTTTGAAGATATTCTGTTGCTCTTCAACAGGTATGCCTAGACCATTGTCTCTGACCTCGATGCGGATATGTTCGCCGCGCTTTCGGCAAGCCACCAAGACAATACCATTCTGAGCAACATAACGGATAGCATTACTGATCAAGTTGCTCAGGATGCGCTCAAGTAAGATCGGATCACTCGCCACAATGGAATCGACGGAGCGGACTTTGAATGTGATGGATCGTTTCAAAGCGATAGGTGAAAAATCTTGCGCTAGTCGATGTAGCAAAGCATCTATTGCGAACTCTTGCTCTTGCGGCACAATGACACCAGCATCCAGCTTTGATATATCCAACAAAGAATCCAGAAGGCCCGACATCGCCTCCACTGATTCTTCCACCTTTTCAACGATCTTTCTTTGTTCTGGTGTGTCGATTCGATTGCTCAACTCCCCCATGAACAAGCCCATCGCATGCATGGGCTGACGCAAATCATGGCTAGCAGCCGCAAGGAAACGGGTCTTGTCGAAAT
>JBGSWB010000169.1:0-4478 GCA_041752675.1 Sideroxydans sp.
ATCTGCAAGATCGCATCGAGATCAAAGGTACCTATGCCGACACCGATCTGAAACTGCAAAAACATCCCTCCGAGATCGGCCCCGAGATGCTCAAGCAGGTCGCCGACACCATCCGCAAGGTGAAGTGGGATGACGAGGATGTAGCGAACTTCTTAGGCTGCTATCTTTCCGAACCCAAGTCACACATCTTCTTCGATACACCGAACAAACCTTTATCCGAAGCCAAGTTCGTGCAGGCCGTAGATAAGTCTGGCGTGACACTAGACCTGAAGACGCAGATGCAATGCTATGGAAGCACCGTGTTCATGAATGGAGATGCGTGCCCTGTTAGCAAGACTGATTATCGACTGCTCCGTGAATTGGCCGACACACGGTCTCTACCTGCTGGCACAAAACTTAGCACTGGTAGCAACGGCTTGTTGTATGAATGGTATCTGGACGGATTCTTGACACCCACAAGGAGGCGTTGATCATGAGTGAAGATGCGCTACAGCACACCCTGTTCGATGGCGTTATCGACTACATTGCCGCACTCGATACCGTGTGCGCTTCGGCACAGCATTCTCTGAACATATTCGAGCAGGATTTCTCTGACATCGGGTTCAATTCTGAGGCTCGATATGATGCCCTGCGCCACTACCTACTAAGTAGCCCCAACAATCGCCTGAGATTACTGGCGCACGACCCACAACATCTGGTTCGTTACTGTCCGCGCATGATGATGTTGTTGCGCGAGTTCAGCCATAGCATGGAGATATTCCAGACGCCTGCTCACATGAAAGGCATAACTGAGCCCTTTGCGGTGGCTGACAATACAAACTATGTCAGGCGTTACCACTTCGAAGACGCACGCGGTCTACTGGCTAAAAATGACCCAGAAGGGGCGCGTTTGCTCAATTCACGCTTCCAAGAGATGTGGCAATCCTCCCATCCCGGTGCTACCGCTACAAAATTAGGGCTGTAACCCCCTAGTATTTCCCTACGCTATTGGTAGAATGCGCCGCCGTTTGTGGTGGGAGGGTGGCCGCAACGGTTACTGATGACCCTCACTTGATGCCTTAAATTGACTCTTAGGAAATAACATGAAATCTGCTGTGATCGCTGTTTTGGTTGCGTTGTCTCTCGTTGCTTGTGGCGAAAAGCCAGCCGCTGACGTAGCTGCTGTTGCTGCTCCAACTATCGCTGAAGCTGCTTCTGGCGTTGCTGCCGCTGCTTCCAGCGTTGCTGGCGCTGCTGCTGACGTTGCAGAAGCTGCTAAGAAGTAATTAGCGCTTCTTTAGCTTCAAAAAAAGCCGACGCAAGTCGGCTTTTTCACGTCCATCGTTCTCACGCCAACTCGCGCCAAGCCAATCCTTGCTGCTGATCAGCCACAGCGACCCAATCCTCATTACAACCTAGGACTCCGCTCAATGCGGCTACTGCCAGTGCGGGTAGATTGTTCTGCTGACTCAAGTGTGCTGCCACGATGTGTTGCAAGCTGCTGTTATCCAAGTGCGACAACAAGGTAGCTGCTTGCTCGTTGTTCAAATGTCCGTAACGCCCGCCCACGCGCTGCTTGAGACTTGCTGGATAACGTCCGTTACGCAGCATCTCTTCGTCGTGATTGCACTCTAAGATCAGTGCGTGACATCCCGAAAGAACAGTTTCGATATGAGGTGTGGCATGACCCGTGTCAGTCAACACGCCCAACCTGCGAGCACCATCACCAAAAACATATTGCACTGGCTCACCCGCATCGTGAGGGACAAGGATGGGGCGTACTTCGACATCGCCGACAGAGAAAGTTGAATGGGGATTTATTTCGGTCACCGTTGTACCGGCGAAAGCGGCATGCTGAAAACGCAATGTGCCATGCGTCATCCAAACAGGGATATCGAACTTACGCGCCAGCCTAGCTACACCCGCGATGTGATCGCTGTGTTCGTGCGTGACAAGGATGCCATCTATTTGTTCTGCTTGTAGCCCGAGGCGGGCTAGACGAGTGACAGTCTCGCTGACAGAGAATCCGCAATCCATCAGCACCGTTGTCGAATCGACTTGAACTACGAGGGCATTACCTTCGCTGCCGCTGCCCAGAAGTGCAAAGCGAATCACTGGATCTTATTTTTCCAGATTCTGGAACAACGCATCGAGTACGCGTGACGCCTCTTTACTGTTCAGATCGTTACCTTCTTTGACAGTGATATCGCTCACGCCATTGGTCTCATGCACCGACACTTGTACATCGGCGACCTTCTTGTCTTTGGAGACGTTCTTCAAGAAGTAGATTCCCGTACTTCTATCCACATCAGTGACGGCGATGCCTGCCTTTTCCAAAGCTAGGCCCGCCTTACGCCAGACGCGATCAAAGGACTCTGTCACCAAGACGAAACGCACGCCACCGACCGTGAGTAATTGAGTGGCTGGAGCCGCAGTCGTTGCGACAGGTGCGCTAGCAGGTAAGGCGCATGGCTCGGTAGTCTTTTCACGTGTGAAATCCGAATACTTAGCCACTTGCGTACCATCTGCAGCAGGGATCGCAAAACGTTGGTCAGCCGCACTCTTGGTCAGATCAGGCGGCACTTCTAAGGCGGGTGCTTCCACTGCGCCTGCTTTGTAGTCGACCTGCTTGCGTTCGAAGATGCTGCAACCAGCCAACAAGGTGATTGCTACCAGACCTACAACGATGTTGCGTGTGTTCATAGTGTTTCCCATCTCAAATGACTCCGGCCTGACGCATCGCCGCTTCAACGACAGGTTGCGCACCTGTGGAAAGCGGAGTGAGCGGCAAGCGCAATGTGTTCTTCATCTTACCCAAACGCGCCACCGCCCATTTGACTGGGATCGGATTGGCTTCGACGAACAGGTGGCGATGTAACCCAAGCAAGCGGAAATTGATCTCGCGTGCTTTAACGACCTCACCCTTCATCGCGGCGACGCACATCTCGTGCATCAACTTCGGTGCGACGTTAGCGGTCACTGAGATCGTGCCGTGAGCGCCCAACAACATCAATGCCAGCGTGCTCGCATCATCACCGCTGTAGATCGCAAAGTCCTTAGGTGCACGTTGCAACAAGTCGCTACCGCGCTCGATACCACCCGTCGCGTCATTGATGCCGACGATGTTCTTGATCTGCGCCAAGCGCAGCACGGTGTCGTTGCTCATATCCGCACCCGTACGTCCTGGTACGTTGTATAGGATATGCGGCATATCCACCGCTTCGGCGATGGCTTTGAAGTGTTGGTACAGACCTTCTTGCGTAGGCTTGTTGTAGTAAGGCACGACAGTGAGGGAGGCTGTAGCACCCGCCTTCTTCGAGAAAGCCGCTAGTTCGATGGCTTCTCTTGTTGAGTTTGCGCCTGTACCAGCGATGATGGGAACGCGCCCAGCAGCATGCTCCACTGCGACTTGGATGAGTTGTTCATGTTCTGCCACATCCACAGTGGGGGATTCACCCGTCGTACCAACGACGACGATGGCATTCGTTCCTTCGGCGATATGAAAATCGATCAATGCGCGAAACGCCACCAAGTCGAGACTTCCGTCTTCGTGCATGGGGGTGACGATCGCAACGAGGCTACCTGTAATCATGATGTCAGCGGCGTTTTTGGGAGCGCGCATTCTAACCGATTCGACTGATTATTTGTCCGCAAGCGTGTGAGCTATGAAATAATCCAAGCACTGTGAACGCCAACGACTTCAACCCTCATACTCTCTTGTCAAGCCTTGCCCCAGGCATGCGCGGAACCATCACCGACATCCACACGGATGACGCCTTACGCCAACGCTTGCAGGCATTGGGATTCCGCTCAGGCAAAGACATCGAGATTATCCGCAAAGCCAGCTTTGGTGGGCCTGTGCAGGTGCGCATCGGCACTACCGACATCCTGCTACGCCAAGCTGAAGCCTCCCTGATCGAGGTCAGGACAGAATGAAACGTATCGCCCTGCTTGGCATGCCCAACACGGGCAAATCGACGTTATTCAATCGCCTCACTGGCGGCGCAGCGCGTGTAGGCAACTGGCCTGGCATCACCGTAGAACTGCTCACAGGTAAGATATTGCTCGGCGGCGACATGGCCGAGATCATCGACCTTCCCGGCATCTACGACATCCACGGTTTCTCCGAGGATGAACAGGTCGTACGCCATTTCCTGCATGACAACGTCCCCGACCTAGCCATCGTAGTACTCAACGCAACGCAGATCGAACGCCAACTGAGTCTTTTGATCCAATTGAAGCAACTCAACCTGAACATGGTGGTGTTACTCAACATGGCGGATGAAGCGAAGAAGTTCGGCATCACCATCGACGGCGACAAGATGTCGGAATTGTTAGGCATGCCCATCCATCTCATCAGCGCCAAATATGGGCAGGGGCAACCAGAGGCGATGCAAGCCATCACCAAAGCGCTACGCTACCCAACGCCAGGAATGGCAGAGGCGTTACGCACACAACTGGAACAGGACGCACACATCGAGTACGAGATGGCACGCGTA
>JBGSWB010000170.1:0-9514 GCA_041752675.1 Sideroxydans sp.
GGCGACCGCGCGAACCGTTCCTTCTGTCAAGTGATTTTGGCTCATTTTGTGAATATATTTCCGCTCAAAATTGCTGCATTTCTATTGGCTAAATGGTTGGCCTATTGATGCTGAATGTCTAAAGTTGAGCAGTCGTAACTAAAATTGGATTTTAGTGGTATCCAATTAGAAACGTCCACCAGTCTTGTACAGATAGTTGGTCATCTCAACGGACTGCGCATTCATGCGACGTACGATGCCGTGCGTATGGCGCACGATGCCGCGCATCACGTAATAGACGATGGCAGGTTGCGAGTTCAGCAAAGATTCGAACTTCGAGCGTTCCAACAACAGGACTTGGCAGTCTGTCTTTGCTACGACCGTCGCGCTGATCTGGGAGACATTCCCCCCCACGAAAGTGATGATGCCAGCCAAGTCACCCGGTTGTAGCAGGTTCAATGTGGCTTGTTCGCCGCCCACATGAGCTGTTGCCTCAACCTCACCGCTAGCAAGAACGATCAACGAGTTTTTCAGACGTTCTTCACCTGGACGTAGCAAGGACTGACCTGCTTTGAATTCCATAACTTCAAACAACTGCCCCAGCGACTCGATCTCGGCATCGCGCAGCTCTTCAGTCAAGGTGGAGCTATGTAACGTTTGCAGAATCAGATCATCTATCGGCATGCTTTTCTCCTAGTGAAATCACTACGTTCAATTCAACTTACCATGGCATTGCTTGTATTTCTTGCCAGAACCGCAAGGGCAAGGATCGTTGCGACCGACCTTCTCTCCTGCGCGCACGAAAGGTTTATGTTCCTCACTTTGCGTCTCAGACTGTGCCAGCGCCTCTTCATAGTCGGCATGATGATACTGCACATTTTCCGGCGCATGGGGCACTTCGGCTGCGGCTACATCAGCCTCACTACGTATCTGCACGGTCATCAATGTCTGCGTCACATCGCGCTTGATTGACTCCAACATATTTGCGAACAGCTCGAACGCCTCGCGCTTGTATTCCTGCTTAGGATTCTTCTGCGCGTAACCACGCAGATGGATACCTTGTCGCAAATGATCTAACGCAGCCAAATGTTCGCGCCAATGCTGATCCAAAGTCTGCAACATGACGATACGCTCATAGCCATGCATCAACTCACCGCTGACCTGCTCCACCTTGGCTTGATACTGTTTCTGCGCAGCACCGATGATCCGTTTCAGCAAACCCTCTTGGTCGAGTTGCCTGTCTTCCTCCATCCACTGCGCCAACGGCAGTTGCACTTGGAATTCAGCAACGAGTGCCTTCTCTAATCCAGACACATCCCACTGTTCTTCCATGCTGCCATGTGGCAGATATTCTGCGAACAGCTCGCTCAGCACGCCTTCGCGCATCGCAGTGATGGTCTCGCTGATGTCGGTTGCTTCGAGCAATTCCGCACGCTGCTGGTAGATCACCTTACGCTGATCGTTGGCGACGTCGTCATACTCCAATATCTGCTTACGCATATCGAAGTTACGCGCCTCCACTTTGCGCTGCGCGTTCTCGATTGCACGTGTCACCCATGTATGCTCGATGGCTTCGCCTTCGGGCAACTTGAACTTGTTCATGATTGCCGAAACACGATCCGACGCGAAGATACGCAACAGCGGGTCTTCCAACGACAGATAGAAACGGCTGGAACCGGGATCACCCTGACGGCCGGAACGTCCGCGCAACTGGTTGTCCACACGACGCGATTCGTGGCGCTCGGTACCGATGATATGCAGACCACCACTCGCCACGACCTGTTCATGGATAGGCTGCCATTCGGCACGCAGTTGCGCGACGCGTTGCTCACGTGCCGCTGCATCCATACTCTCGTCCATACGCACCAACTCGATCGGCTTCTCGACGTTACCGCCCAGCACGATATCGGTACCACGGCCCGCCATGTTGGTGGCGATGGTGATCATCTTGGGGCTACCTGCTTGCGCAATGATCTCTGCCTCACGTGCATGTTGTTTCGCATTCAACACTTGGTGCGGCAGTTTTGCTTTATCCAATAGACTGGATAGCAACTCAGATGTCTCGATAGAGGTCGTGCCCACCAGCACAGGCTGACCACGCTCATAACAATCACGCACATCGACGATGACCGCCGTGTATTTTTCCTGCGCACTCAGGAAGACCTTATCCATCAGATCGTTGCGCACGGTCGGACGATGCGGCGGAATGATGACGGTCTCTAGGCTGTAGATAGATTGGAATTCGAACGCCTCTGTATCTGCCGTACCAGTCATGCCTGACAGCCTGTTGTACATGCGGAAATAGTTCTGGAAGGTGATCGATGCCAACGTCTGGTTCTCTTTCTGGATCGCCACACCTTCTTTGGCTTCGACCGCTTGATGCAGACCATCCGACCAACGACGCCCTGCCATCAGACGTCCTGTGAATTCGTCCACGATCACCACTTCGCCGTTCTGGATGACGTAATGTTGATCCAAGTGGAACAAGTTATGTGCGCGCAATGACGCGTAGAGGTGATGGATCAGCGTGATGTTAGCTGGGTCGTACAGACTGCCACCGACTGGCAACAAGCCAGCCTGCGCCAACAAACGTTCTGCATGCTCGTGACCGATCTCGCTCAACAATATCTGGTGGTTCTTCTCATCGACGTGATAATCACCCGATGATGTCTCGTCGGCCTGTCGCACCAAGCTAGGTGCCAGTTTGTTCATCTGGGTATAGATGTCGAGATTGTCTTCCGCTTGCCCCGAGATGATGAGTGGCGTTCGCGCTTCGTCGATTAAGATTGAATCTACCTCATCCACGATCGCAAAATTCAAACCACGCTGGAAGCGCTCGTTCGCCTGCGCAGCCATGTTGTCGCGCAGATAGTCGAAACCGAATTCATTGTTCGTGCCGTAGGTGATGTCCGCCGCATACGCCGCTTGCTTATCGGCGTGATCCATATTGGACAGGATGACGCCGACTGACAGCCCCAAGAAGCGATACAGACGCCCCATCCAATCGGCATCGCGGGAAGCCAAGTAATCATTGACCGTCACCACATGCACACCCTTGCCAGACAAGGCATTCAGATAGGCCGGCAAGGTCGCCATCAAGGTCTTACCTTCTCCAGTACGCATCTCGGCGATCTTGCCGTAGTGCAACACCATGCCGCCGATCAACTGCACATCGAAGTGGCGCATCTGCAAGGCGCGCTTTCCACCTTCGCGCACGACAGCGAAGGCCTCAGGCAAGATGTCATCGAGGGTCGTCCCATTCTGCACTCGTTGCTTGAACTCCTCCGTCTTCGCACGCAAAGCGTCATCTGACAAGGCCGCCATCTCGGCCTCAAGCGCATTGATGCGGGTGACAGTTTGACGATACTGCTTGAGCAAGCGGTCGTTACGGCTACCGAATACGGATTTCAACAATTTGGAGATCATGCTGTGATTTTCTTAAACGACTGTTACGAACAAATAAAAAAGGGTGAGGTTCACACCTCACCCCGCTATGAACTGGAACGCATCAACTGGCTGCTTTTTGCAGGAAGCGTACCGGACTCTGCGCGGTGCCTTTATATCTCACTTCAAAGTGCAGGTGATTACCTGTAGATCGCCCCGTACTACCGACTTTGGCGATCTCGTGCCCACGCCTGACCACCTCGCCCACCTTTACTAACAGCTTGGACGCATGTGCATAACGCGTGATGACCTCATTACCGTGATCTATCTCGACCATATTACCATACTGAGGATGCATGTCCGCGAACACTACCACACCACCCGCTGAAGCGAAGATCGGAGTGCCTGCTGGCACCATGTAATCCACGCCTTCATGCATCGCATTGTGTCCGGTGAAAGGGTCGATACGCCAACCAAAGTTGGATGCATACCAAGCCGAAGTGATAGGAGCGACCGACGGCAACATCTTTTTGTCTAAACGATCCTGCTGCAACAAGGTCTCTAGGGCGACCAACTTGTCGCTACGATCACGCAACAACTCACTCAGCCCCGCCATCTGTTGCTCCATCGACTCCAAGGAGACCTCTTGCTGCGGAGCGAGTGGAATATACGGACCACCTTGAGCTGGTGCTTGATCGAAGGAGAATTCTTGCGGCTTCATACCGGTCAACTTGGCAAGACGTGAACCCAAGCCATCCAAACGTTGCAACTGCGCTTGCATCTGCCCTAGGCGCATCGCCATCGCATCCAAGCTCTTACGCAAGTAAGCCTGCTGCTTCTGCTGCTCGGCTTCTTGTGCACTGGCCAACCACGCGCGCAACTCGTTACTCACGGCACCCGGCTGGAAACGAACGATGGCATACTGCACCGTCAGCACCGCAGCCAAGAACAAGCCCATGGCCAGAACAGCTACCACAGCCAAGTGCATTCCTGTCAATGTGATGCTGCGCGCTTTTGCAAAACGATTTGAAACTAGAATAATATTCAAACGGATACTCCTTTTAACGTGACGCTGAAATAACATGGCCCATCGCTTGAACGCATTCTTGGATTCCAACCAAGACCTGAGACGGCTCTCTCAGCAAGTCAATCGACTCGCCACGCTTCAACGTCACTATCAACAGCTCGCTCCTGCCTCATTGTCCCGCTCCAGCCATGTGATGCAGCTAGACGGTCAGACACTTATCCTCGGGGCAGACAACGGAGTAGTAGCCGCCAAATTGCGCCAGATCAGTAGCGAGCTGATTTCCTCATTTTTAACAAGGGGATGCGAGGTTACTGGAATTCAAATCAGGGTGCAAGTCCGAGTCCAACCCCAAATTGAGCCTCCCCGCCCCAGAAAAGTCGGGCAAAACGGGAAAAAAGCGCTAGAAGAGTTCGCTGTCGAGCTTAAAGACAGCCCACTCAAGGATGCATTGAAGCGTCTAGCCAAGCGCAGTTAAAGCAGAACTCGCCAAGCAACCAGCCCGAACCGTTCCAATAAATAGAGTGCGCCGAACACCAACAGCGCAAAAACGATGAAACGCACCACTTGCCAAGCGAAACGCAGGTAACGCTGGTCACGGGTGAAGATGTAGGCGCCAAAGGAAGCTACGATGAGTAGCGCTGAGAACAAGATTGCCAGACGGATGAGCACGATAGCTCCGAGCTAGGCGGCTTGCAGTTGTAGCCGTAAAAAATCAGGCGCTTCCTCAGCCTTGTCGAAAGTGGCGAACTCCCAAGCCGACTCGTCCGCCAACAAAGCGCGACACAACGCATTATTCAAAGCATGCCCTGATTTGTAGCCGGAGAAAGCCCCGATCAATGGATGCCCTAAAAGATACAAGTCGCCGATAGCATCCAACACCTTGTGTTTGACGAACTCATCATCGAAACGCAGACCATCCGGATTGATGACGCGGTATTCGTCCATCACGATGGCGTTATCGAGATTACCCCCCAAAGCCAAACCTTGCGCACGCATGGCCTCCACGTCCTGCATGAAACCAAAGGTGCGTGCGCGGCTGACTTCCTTGATATAGGAATTCACCCCCAGATCGACCGTCACGTTCTGCTTAGTATTGGCAAACACGGGGTGAGCGAAGTTGATGGTGAAGTTCAACTTGTAACCGTTGTATGGCTCGAAGCGAACCCACTTATCACCGTCCTTCACCTCCACGACCTTCTTGATGCGCATGAACTTCT
This sequence comes from Sideroxydans sp., assembly GCA_041752675.1. Taxonomy (GTDB): domain Bacteria; phylum Pseudomonadota; class Gammaproteobacteria; order Burkholderiales; family Gallionellaceae; genus Sideroxyarcus. The sequence continues at coordinate 5,608 of JBGSWB010000170.1, forward strand.
TAGCCGCCGACTGCTCGACCAAGCCTGCCGATTGCAACAAGAAGATGAACGTCCCAGCACTACCATCCATGATGGGCAGCTCGGGACTGCTCAATTCAACGATGGCATTGTCGATACCCAAACCCGCCAACGCCGACATCATATGTTCGACCGTCGCGATACGCGCACCATTACTTTCAAGACAAGTGGACAGACGCGTGTCATGCACCGCATGCGCTTCAGCACGGATGTCGACAGGATGTGGCAAGTCGACGCGACGGAACACGATGCCCGTATCCACGGCAGCCGGACGTAAAGTCAGATAGACCTTCTCGCCCGTGTGCAGACCGACGCCCGTCGCCTGCACCATCGTCTTCAATGTACGTTGCTTGACCATATCTGTTCCGTTCGATGAACAACGCCCGAAGTTTAGCATAGGCTCATCCCACATAGCCGCACAGGGCTGGGTTTGAGAGCTATGGTTTATTGCGTGGAACCATGCACAGTTGTTTAGTCATTCTGCAGAATTTTAATTATTCGCCCCTTTACGTTTTCATAAACAGAGGTCAATTTGATCTTCGCTGGATTTGTGAGCAACGCAGTATGGGCAACTGCGTCGCGCATGGGCTTGTACTCTATTGCATCCATAGCTAAGCACGCTTTACCTTGCGCAAGTGGTTTCTTGTCGACCAGATTTGCTAAGCCATCCATCGACAAATAGCTTAAATCCGAGTTCGTCTGCCTAATATCTATGCTTATGTTTCCCTTGTCCTTGTTTAGTACTTCAGTAGCCTTCCATTGGGCGATTGTCTTGCTGGCATCCGGCGATAAGGGATAAGCCTTATCTTCAATGAATTTGCGGATGAGATTTTCGGAGATAAAACATTCTGCGTAAGAGCCGAAATTATATTGAGCATCACCGCTTAATTCGGAGACCCATCGGTCAACTTTGATTTTATTTTTTGACCCCTTGTCGAAGGTGAAATCCTCAGTAACGGCTGTATAAAGCTCTCTGGACTTCCTTTCCTTCTTATTCATGCGCGGGTTATCTGAGTCGCCATCTTGATTATGTTTCAGACGCCACTCATCCCAATCGGAAATAACTGTTGGAATGATTTTTGTTTTTAGTATGGTTAGCAGGAATTTAAATTTGGGGTCGTCAGCAACAATCCCTTCCCTGCTACTAGTGAAGCTATCCTTCTCTCCATCCAATTCATCAAAATGAATTTGCCCGTATATGTAACTCTCAACTATTCGCGCAGTTGGGATATGTTTCAAAATATCCTTTTCTCTTAACCGGCCATTTACAAATAAATCAACGCTAACCTTCTCATCAGTAGCTCTAATCTTAAGTCCGCTAGGCTTTTTCACAGACCCAATAAAACCTTTAATTGACTGCGGTTCAAAAGGGATGGTTTTACTTTCCTTGAGCTCAGTTAGCTGTTCATTTATATATGGGTCATCAATATCATTCAGGCACCATAAAAATTGGGTTTGTTCTGCTAGGGGTTTCAAATGCTCTAGGGTGACTTTTTCGTCATTCAAATAAATGCTGAATTGTTTGTCGACGAGAGAAAATCGAAAATAAAGCGCAACTATGGTCTTTAGGTAATCAATGGTATTGGTTATGCCCCCATGAATTCCATCGAAACGAATAATCGTCCCTTTATCATGATCATTTATGTACGTTCCAAATACGCCTAACTGTGGTTGTTGTAGCAGGTAATCATGCGCCTCCATGTCATCCGTTATAGCCTTATCCAAATCGGCATTGGAGATAACACCACCGATATAGTCGGTGTCGTTTTTCTTGGAGATGACACTTATTTCAGCGGCGCAGGATAGAAGGGCGAGTTTACCGATCCCCTTCCTGCCGATAAAAGGCCTCCCATTCGCAGAAGTAGATACTCCATCTTTCCGTTTTGAGTAACCAATTTTTAGAAACTTGTTTTGGAAGTCGTTATCCGTCATACCATCGCCATCATCTTTGATGACAAAGTTATGGTTCTCTCTATCAATATAAATCCATACGTTGTTTGCTTCGGCATCCCAAGCATTTGAAATTGCTTCGCCTAGGACTGTAGCGAAATTACGATATAGATTCCTCCCTAGGTGATTTAGGACGCTTAGGGAGATGTTGAAAGTAAAAGGCTTGTTACTTTGGTCGCTCATAATGTTCTTTCAAGTGGCGTAAAAATGATTTGCCAATCACCTCTCCAAGTCTAGGTGGAACTGCGTTACCGATCATCCTGCCTACTACCGACATCTGTAACGGCTCGTCACGCCGAAGAAATCTATATGACTTGGGAAAGGTTTGTAACACAGCCGCCTCTCGCAACGAGATTGCCCTATCCTGCTCAGGATGACCGAAACGACCATTACCAAAGCCGAAACACTGCGTTGTCATGGTCGGAGATGGTTGATCCCAACTCATGCGCGCATAAACACCGGGATAAGTTTTTCCGGTCTCGCGTTTGTGGCATTCGGCCACAAGCTCGGCTGGCCAATCCCTCCACGTGCCCCCCTGTTTAGAGGCGCGAATTCGACGCAAATTTAGATCAGACAATTGAGCCGCTCTATGTAAAGGGTCACGCTCATGTTGCTCGCCAGAACGAAGACGCGGCAACCCCTCAATCGCCTGACGAACATTTTTGTACTGTGCTGGCGCGTGTGTTTTTTTAATTATTTTAATGGGGCCTAGTTTTGAAGCTAACAGAACATGCCGCGACCGCATTTGCGGTATCCCATAATCTGGGCAAAATACTTTTTCAGCCCACACATGATAGTTCTGTGCCTTCAGCTCCTCTACAAAATCACGGTAAACCTCATGCTTTGTAACATCCGGTACGTTTTCCATACTCACAAGTTCTGGTTGCACTTCACGAATCAAACGTGAGAATTGATACAGCAGAGGCCATTTATTGTGTTGTTTGGCGTCTCGACCATGAGAGTAGGTTGAGAATGGTTGACAAGGAGCGCAACCTGCTAGCAGCTTTATATCGCCAATCGGATATAGATTGGTCAGTTCGTCAGCCGCTACATTTGTTACATCTTTTTGAATAAATCTGGCATTTTCGTTGTTGGCCTCGTATGCATACTGGCACGCACCTTCAACGTCATAACCCGCTTTGACATTTATTCCAGATTTGATGAATCCAGCGGTTAGGCCACCAGCCCCGCAGAACAAATCAATTGCGGATACGTTTTTCAAAATATTCCTCTCCGTCAATCACAAATTCATCCACTGATCGACAAAGCGACATATCTAACCGCGAAGGCATTTCAGATATGCCGCTGGACACTTAAAGTTCAATCCGCCTGTTTACGCAAGAAAGATGGGATGTCCAAGGTATCCACACCAGACTGTCTCATCGCTTCCACTGCTTCGCGGTGACGGCCGGTACGGATGACGGCTGGCATATCCAACTCGCTGTAGTCGATGGTCGGAGCATCGTGCGTGCCAGTACGCAATTGCTGTTGAGGCACGAGCACTGGTTTCGGTTGTTTACGCACCACAGAGCCCAGACCAGTCGCCACGATAGTCACACGCATCTCATCGCCCATGTCTTCATCGAACACGGAACCGACGATGACGGTCGCTTCGGAAGCGGCGAACTGGAAGCAGTTCATCACTTCGTGCAATTCTTCCAAAGTTAGATTGCTGCTGGAAGTGATGTTGACCAACACACCGCGCGCACCGGAGAGGTCGATGTCTTCCAACAATGGGCTGGCGATCGCTTGCTCAGCGGCACGTTGCGCGCGACCTTCGCCAGACGCGGAAGCTGCGCCCATCATCGCCATGCCGTTCTCGGACATCAGCGTACACACGTCAGCGAAGTCCACGTTCACCATACCGGGGACATTGATGACTTCAGCGATACCTGCAACCGCACCTTGCAACACGCCATTCGCTGCCTTGAATGCTTCT
>JBGSWB010000171.1:0-2313 GCA_041752675.1 Sideroxydans sp.
GAAGGTTTCGACGCGCTGTTGATGAACTATGTGCGCGAGAAACATGCACGTGTGGTGCTACGCGGATTGCGCGCCGTGTCCGATTTCGAATACGAGTTCCAGATGGCGGGTATGAACCGTAACCTGCATCCCGATGTAGAGACCGTTTTTCTTACCCCATCGGAACGCTACACCTTCATCTCTGCCAGCATGGTGCGCGAGATCGCGCGCTTCGGCGGCGACGTAAGTCAATTCGTATCGCCCTTGGTAGAGGCGAAACTAAAGAACAAAAAATCAACTAAAGGAGAGTAACAATGTCACTGATCATCACCGACGAATGCATCAACTGCGACGTATGCGAGCCAGAGTGTCCCAACGAAGCGATCTCGCAAGGCGAGACCATCTACGTCATCGACCCTAAGAAATGCACCGAGTGCGTAGGCCACTACGACACACCTCAGTGCGTGGAAGTCTGCCCAGTGGATTGCATCCCTAAGGATGAAGCGCACGTCGAGACCAACGCACAGTTGCAAGCCAAGTACGAAGCGCTGATGGCGGCTAAAGGCAAGTAAGTAGCAACCGCTTCCCGCAAAGCCCGCCCGTTGTGGCGGGCTTTTTATTGCCCATTGGGTTGACATCAGAACGTCCGTTCTTTACGATGCTCAGCACGTTCGTTCTGTTAAGGGTGTCGCCATGACCGATTCCAATCCATCCAATACGCGAGATGCCGAGTATCTCGCCAAGCTGCAAGACTATTACGCCGATTGGAAGAGCATCCCTTCCTATGCCTCGTTGTGTGATGTGTTTGGCATCGCTTCCAAGTCTTGGGTGAAAGCCATTCTTGATCGTTTGGAAAAGGCAGGGTTCGTCGAGCGCACGCCGGATGGCATATGGATACCGACCAGTAACTTCTTCGCGCGGCACGTGGCCGATGCTTCGGTACCAGCGGGGATGCCGGTGATGGTGGGTTCGTCACATGGCGACTACCACGTCATCGATGACATGCTCATCGATACGCCCTCCAAGACCACATTGATTCCAGTCAAAGGCGATTCGATGATCGGTGCAGGCATCCATGACGGTGATCTCGCCGTGGTGGAGAAGCGCAACCTAGCAAACATGGGCGACATCGTGGTCGCTATCGTGGATGGTGAATTCACTTTGAAGACCTTGGGCAAGGAAGGCGGCAAGTTCGTCTTACGCCCTGAGAACCCAGACTACCCCGTGATCCATCCGCAAGGAACGTTGGAGATATTCGGGATACTGGTGGGGTTGGTACGCAAGTACAAGTGAACCTTACTTCTGGCACTGAGGACAGTAGAAACTAGATCGCTGCCCTTGCTTGATGTGTTTGATGAGCGTGCTACATTGTTTGCACGCTTCGTCTTTTCTGCCGTACACAAAATAGTGTTGCTGGAAATAGCCACTCGATCCATCGCTGTGGATGAAATCACGCAAACTGCTACCCCCTTGTTCGATCGCCTCGCGTAATACTTCTTTGATGGTTTGAACCAGTCGCTCGCAGCGTGGTCGGCTCACTTTGTTCGCGGCGAGTTGTGGTTTGATACCTGCACGGAACAGCGCCTCGTTAGCGTAGATGTTGCCCACGCCAACCACCAACTGGCTATCCATGATGGCGAGTTTGATCGGGGCGCTGCGTTTGCGAGTGGCTTGGTAAAAATAGTCTGCATCGAACACCACATTCCCTCCCCCATGCAGGGGGAGGGCTAGGGTGGGGGTGGAAACATTGGTGCTCATAGACTCTACCCCCATCCCAACCTTTCCCCTGCATGGGGGAAAGAGTGAGTTTGTGGCGAGTGGTTCCGGGCCTAGATGTGCGAGTAGCGCATGCTCCGCCACCCCTCCCTCATGCCACAACACCGCGCCGAAACGACGCGGGTCACGCAGGCGCATCAACTCACCATTACCCAGAACGAGATCGAAATGGTCGTGTTTTTCAGGTGGTGTGCCGTACGGCAGGATACGCAGACTACCACTCATGCCGAGGTGCAGGATGAGTGTGCCGTGATCGAAGCTGACTAAGATATATTTGGCGCGGCGCTGCAAGCCGCGCACGGTGTGTCCGTGCAACAGCTTGGGCAATTCTTTGGGGATGGGCCAACGCAGGCTGGCGTTGCGGATGACGATGTCGGTGACGACCTCACCTTGTAGATGCGGCGCGATGCCGCGCAGCGTGGTCTCTACTTCGGGGAGTTCAGGCATTTAGCGTCTGCGCCACCACAACCACCCACCCACGCCGATGAGTAACAGCGGGATCACGATCAACAGGGTGGCACTCAATACGGTGAGTTCACGCTTGCTCAAAGTGACTGC
>JBGSWB010000172.1:0-7774 GCA_041752675.1 Sideroxydans sp.
TGCTGCCGAAGGTGTAAGCAACAAAACGGGCAAGCCATTCAGTAAGCAGATGATCTATCACATGCTGCACAACCGCCTGTACCTTGGCGAAATTGCCCACAAGGAAAAATGGTATCCCGGCCAGCACGACGCGATTATTGATCAGGAAATCTGGGATGCGGCTCAGGCCATCCTCGCGCAGAACAATCGCCAGCGCATGGCAGACACTTGGCATCGTCGCCAGCCAGAAGCGTCGTTATTGCTCGGCCTGTTCTATACCGAGGATGGTGAGCGGTTCCAGCCCGCCTTCACGCGCAAACCGAATGGTAAGCACTATCGTTACTATGTGCCGATTCGCAAGGTGCGCTTCGGCGCTGACGCAACGGCAGCGACAAGAGTGCCAGCAGAACCGATTGAGCAAATGGTATTGGCGCAAGTCCATGCCGCGCTTAAAGCGCCGGAGATGGTGCAGTCGGTTTGGGACGTGGTGCGCGAAAAATATCCAGAGCTGACTGAGCCCGAGGTCGTATTGCCGTTGCGTCAGATGAGTCAGGTTTGGGAACAGTTATTTCCTGCCGAGCGCCAGCGCATTGTGCAATTGCTGATTGAGCGCGTGACGCTGCGCGACGAGGCGATAGAAATAACTTGGCGGGATGATGGCTGGACAAGTCTGGCCGCTGAAATGCGACCCGGAACGATAGGCGCAGAATTACTTGAGCATGAGGAGGCACTGGCATGACGCAAATTATTCAAAGCGGCAAAGTGCAACAACAAGTCGGGCCGAAGCTGACGACGATCATTCCGATTCGCATCAAACATCGTGGCGGGCGCAAGGTGGTGATTCCTGCATCGGCCTCGGATGGCCGTCCGGAGCACGACGCGCCGATTCTCACGGCGCTGTCGAAAGCGTTTCACTGGCAGCGTTTGATCGACGAGGGTGTCGTGAACAGCGGGTCGGATATTGCGCGCCGCGAGGGGCTCGACCAGAGTTGCGTGAATGAACTTCTGCGCCTCACGTTACTGTCGCCGGTGATGGTGAAAAACATTCTCGCGGGCCAGCAGCCGAAGACGCTGAGCATCCGCTGGTTGAAGAACAACGAATTGCCGAGCAGTTGGGATGAGCAGGAAAAACTGTTCGGCGGTTTCGATGCGTAGTTGGTGTTTGAGATGGGGCTGGTGGGCGAGTTTGACCACCAACCTTCGCCCTGTAACCCGCACGGAATATAGGGTGTCACCGGAGAGCGCCCGAAGGTCAAACGTAGAAAAGAGAGGAATATCGGTGTGAGTGAGTCAAATATCGCAGAATTACCGGGGAGAGAAGCGACGCATCTACACCGCGAATCCCGCCAGCATTGGGCTTCAAACGGGCAAAGAAAAAGCCCAACATTACGTTGAGCTTTTAAGGTGGTGGGCCCTCCCGGACTTGAACCGGGGACCAAAGGATTATGAGTCCTCTGCTCTAACCAACTGAGCTAAAGGCCCGTAAGGCTTAGCTCTCGCCGTCGAGGAAGCTCTTGAGCTTCTCTGAGCGTGAAGGGTGACGCAGTTTGCGCAGTGCCTTGGCTTCGATCTGGCGGATACGTTCGCGGGTGACGTCGAATTGTTTGCCGACTTCTTCGAGTGTGTGGTCGGTGTTCATTTCGATGCCGAAGCGCATACGCAGCACTTTGGCTTCACGCGCGGTGAGTGAATCCAAGATGTCTTTGGTGACGTTGCGCAGGCTGTCGTACACGGCCGCTTCGATCGGTGCGAGTGAGTTGCCATCTTCGATGAAGTCGCCCAAGTGGGAGTCGTCGTCATCGCCCACAGGTGTTTCCATGGAGATAGGCTCTTTCGCGATCTTGAGGATCTTGCGGATCTTGTCTTCTGGCATCTCCATCTTGACGGCCAAGGTGGCAGCATCCGCATCCATTCCAGTCTCTTGCAAGATCTGGCGCGAGATACGATTCATCTTGTTGATGGTCTCGATCATGTGCACTGGGATACGGATGGTGCGCGCTTGGTCGGCGATGGAGCGGGTGATGGCCTGACGGATCCACCATGTCGCGTACGTCGAGAATTTGTAGCCGCGACGATATTCGAATTTATCCACGGCCTTCATCAAGCCGATGTTGCCTTCTTGGATGAGGTCGAGGAACTGCAAGCCACGGTTGGTGTATTTCTTGGCGATGGAGATGACGAGACGCAAGTTGGCCTCGATCATGTCGCGCTTCGCACGGCGAGCTTTCGCTTCGCCGTTGGTCATTTGTTTGTTGATGTCTTTCAGATCAAGGATGGGGATGCCCACGCGTTGTTGCAGGGCGAACAACTTCTTCTGTTGATCGACGATGGCGTATTGATGACGTACGAGGAATTCGCTGTACGGCTTCTTGGCGGCCATCTCGTGCTTGACCCAATCCAGGTTCTGTTCGTTCTGCGGGAACACTTTGATGAAGTGAGGGCGCGGCATGTGCGCTTTGGTGACGCACAGGTCTTGGATGGTGCGTTCGCAACTGCGCACTTCTTCTACGAGACCGCGCATGGTGTCGCACAGTGCATCCACTTGCTTGGCTGCGAAGCGGAATTGCATCAACTCGGTAGAGATCTGTTCTTGCAGTTTGTCGTATTGCTTGCTGCGGTAGCCGTATTTCTCATAAGCCTTGCCCAGCTTGGCGAACAAGTCGCCGATGAGGTCGAAACGCACCAGTGCGTCTTCTTTCAACTGCGCCAGGTTAGCGGCGGCGGCAGCAGCGGTGGCTTCTTCGTCTTTTTCTTCGTCGGCCACTTCGACTTCTGGTTCTTCTGCGTCCTCGTCCTCGTCCTCGTCGTCGTCACCGATCTGCGCTTCGTCTTCAGTATCAACGAAACCGTCGATCACTTCGTCGATCTTGATCTGGTCGGTGCGCACTTTGTCGGCCAACATCAGAATCTCAGCGATGGTGGCTGGGCAGGCGGAGATCGCCATGATCATGTGCTTCAGGCCGTCTTCGATGCGCTTGGCGATCTCGATCTCGTCCTGACGGGTGAGCAGGTTGACCACGCCCATCTCGCGCATGTACATACGCACGGGGTCGGTGGTGCGGCCGAATTCAGATTCAACGGTGGAGATGGCTGCTTCAGCTTCTTCGGCTGCATCGTCATCCGCTGCGGCGGGCGCTGTCTCGTTCAAGCCCAAGCCATCGCTCTCTGGTGCAACGTCACATACGGTGATGCCCATGCCGTTGATCATGCTGACGACACCTTCGACTTGCTCGACTTCGAGCATCTCTGGCAAATGGTCGTTGATCTCGGCGTAAGTCAGGTAGCCGCGCTCTTTACCTAGCAGCAGTAGTTCTTTCAGGCGCGTGCGGCGCGCTTCGATATCTTGTGCGGGATCGGCTGTACCAACGGCCGCAACTGCATCCGCTTTCTCTTTGGCTTTTTCTTTTGCGGTCTGTTTGACGACTGGCTTCACCACCGCTTTGGCGGGTGCGGGAGCGACCTTCGCTGGTGCTTCGACAGCAGCAACGACTTTGGTCGTTTTTGCAGCAGGCGCTTTAGTTTTAGTTGTCGCTGCGGCTGGTTTTGCTGGAGCGGTTTTTTTGGTTTGTTTCGGAGTCGCCATTTTATGGATTTCCAAAGTTGATTCGTATTTGCATCAAGCGACCAAAAAAGAAAGGCCGCCGAAAAGGGTCGCGGATTATACCCGATTACCAAGATATTTCCGAGGCTTAGCTACTTTTTGCCGAGTTGGAGCAACTGCAAATAACGTGCCTGCTCCTCTTTGCTGAGGCTAGAAAGGCCTCCAGCGCCAGTGCGCATCTTGGCATTCAAAGTCTCCAGTTCGGCATCCATCACATCACGCCGCACCTTTTGCAGCGTGTCGGCGAACTCGGCGCCCACATCGAAGTCTTCGCCCCACTGCATCACATCGCCCTGGGCAGCGGCGAACACGGCCTCGTGCATGCTGCCTTGAAAGTGCTGGATCATGGCGGCGGTGCTGAGTTCGTCGGCCGATTCGTTCAACCAATCCACCAGCGCATGGATGGCCGCGCCTTCTGCGCCTTCGCCCTGCCAATCTTTCGGTAACTCACGCGCCAGCTCTGGCTTCATCACGAGGCAACGCAACAAGGTGCGCATGCCAGAGGGCGCGGCGCGCTTGGCCTTGGGCGGTGCTGATGGGCCACGTGGCGGAGCGGCCACGGGCTTGATGGACCACAGCGCTTCCAATTCGGCTTGCGTCACCCCGCCAGCGCGGCGATCTCTTTGCGCAACAGTAGTGCGGTGGTGGGCGCGGTGATGGCGGTGAGTAGCGGTTGCGCGTTCTTGAGCAAAGCACTGCGACCTTCTTGCGTCCTCAGATCGACTTGCGCGGTGAGTTCGCGCAATAGGTAGCCGGAGAGTGGCAGCGAGTTCTCGACTTCGTGCTCGAAGGCATCGCGTCCGTATTCGCGGACGTAGGTGTCGGGGTCGTGCTCTTCGGGTAGGAACAAGAATCCGATGCGCTTACCGTCTTGCAGTTGCGGCAGTGCGTTCTCCAAGGCGCGCCACGCGGCTTTTTGGCCGGGCTTGTCGCCATCGAAGCAGAACACGATCTGCTCGCACAGACGCAGCAGTTTTTGCACGTGGAAGGGCGTGGTCGCTGTGCCCAAGGTGGCGACGGCGTATTCCACACCGTTCTGCGCCAAGGCCACCACGTCCATGTAACCCTCGACGACGATGACGCGCTGCTGCGCGCGGATGGCTTTCTGCGCTTGATACAGACCGTAGAGTTCGTGACCTTTTTCGAACAAGGTGGTCTCGGGCGAGTTGAGATATTTCGGCTCGCCTTTGTCCAACACGCGCCCACCAAAACCGATGATCTGGCCTTTCACGTTGACGATAGGGAACATGATGCGATCACGGAAACGGTCGTAACGTTTGCCACCCTCGCCTTCGATCACCAACCCTGTCTCAACAAGACTGGCATCTTGGTAATTAGAAACAGCTGCGCGCAGGTTCTGCCAATCATCGGGCGAATAGCCGATGCCGAAACGCGCAGCGACTTCGCCGCTCAAGCCGCGCTTCTTCAAGTATTCGATGGCGCGTGGCGTGACTTTGAGTTGATCGCGGTAGTAACGCGTAGCGGATTGCATGAGATCGTAAAGATCCGGTGCGACTTTGACTTGCGTGATGTTGGAGGCCTCTTGTGGCACGGCAAGACCGATGCCTTTGGCGAGGTCTTCGATGGCTTCGACGAAGCCCATGCCGGTGTGTTCCATGACGAAGCCGATGGCCGTGCCATGCGCGCCACAACCGAAGCAGTGATAGAACTGTTTGGATTGGCTGACGGTGAACGACGGGGATTTTTCAGTGTGGAACGGGCAGCAGGCGACGAAGTTGGTGCCGGCTTTTTTGAGCGGTACGTAACGCTCGATGACATCGACGATGTCGAGGCGATTGAGCAGATCCTGAATGAAACTTTTTGGAATCACTCCGCCCTCCCGCTTTCGATTGAAACTTCGGAAATAAAACCAACCGTTCGTCCCGAGTAGGCCGAAGGCCATATCGAGGGAAGCCACTTCGACATGCTCAGGACAGGCCCTTCGACATGCTCAGGACAGGCTTCGATACGGGGCTGCGCCCCTACTCAGCCCGAACGGGTGTTAAAACTATTTTGTAAGCTGCGCCTTGATGAGGCCGGATACCTTGCCCATATCGGCACGGCCAGCTAATTTCGCTTTGACCACGCCCATCACTTTGCCCATGTCTTGCGGGCCTGCTGCGCCTGTGGAAGCGATAGCCTCTGCGATGGCAGAGACGATCTCGGCTTCGCTCAATTGCTGCGGCATGTAGGTCTGCAAGATGGAGACTTCGAATTCTTCGACATCAACTAAGTCTTGGCGATTCGCGGTCTTGTATTGACTGATGGAGTCGCGACGTTGCTTCAACATCTTTTCGATGATGCTCACCACGTCGGCATCGGTCAGTTCGATGCGTTCATCGACTTCGCGCTGCTTCATGGCTGAAAGCAAAAGACGAATCGCGCCGAGGCGTGCCGTTTCTTTGGCGCGCATCGCGGTCTTCATGTCTTCAGTGATTTTCTCTTTTAAGCTCATGTCGCCTCCGACCACAAAAGCAAACGCCGCAATCACTGAGGATTGCGGCGTTGCTCAAGATACTAGATTAGTAGAGCTTTGGTGGCAGTGTTTGGCTGCGCAGACGCTTGTAGTGACGTTTGACAGCAGCAGCCAGCTTGCGCTTGCGCTCTGCAGTTGGCTTCTCGTAGAACTCACGAGCGCGCAACTCGGTCAACAGACCAGTCTTTTCTACGGAACGCTTGAAGCGACGCATTGCTACTTCGAACGGCTCATTCTCTTTTACACGTACGGTTGTCATGAACAAACTACCTTCTACCAAAAATTTGAGGGCGCGATTCTACAAAACAACGCCCCAATATACAACCGCTATTTACTGAACCGTGATCCGGCCGAATTTGCGCTTGCCCACTTGGGCCACCACGACCGCTCCCGCTTTGATCTGCAAGGCTTTATCGCTGATCTTCTCGCCATCCAGCTTGACCGCGCCCGAATCGATCATGCGCATGGCTTCGGAGGTGCTGGCGACCAATCCGGCCGATTTCAGCAGATTGCCGATGCCGATCTGGCCGTCTGTGCTGGCGAGGGTCACTTCCGGCATGTCGTCCGGCAACACGCCTTTTTGGAAGCGCGCCTCGAATTCAGCTAGCACGTCGACAGCGGCCTGCTTGTCATGGAAGCGGGCGACGATCTCTTGGCCGAGCAGGACTTTGATGTCGCGCGGGTTGCGCCCGCCAGCCACATCTTGTTTCCACTGGGCGATGGTCGCCAGACTTTCAAACGAGAGCAGTTCGAGGTAACGCCACATGAGGTCGTCAGAAACGGACATCAATTTGCCGAACATCTCGGTCGGGGTGTCGGTGACGCCGATGTAGTTGCCCAAGGATTTGGACATCTTGTTCACGCCGTCCAGACCTTCCAACAACGGCATGGTGAGCACGCACTGCGGTGCTTGGCCGTGATGTTTTTGTAGCTCACGCCCCATCAGCAGGTTGAATTTCTGGTCGGTGCCGCCTAGTTCGATGTCCGCCTTGAGGGCGACGGAGTCATAACCTTGTACCAGCGGATAGACGAATTCGTGGATGGCGATGGGTTGACTGTTCTTATAGCGCTTGGAGAAATCGTCGCGCTCTAGCATCTGCGCCACGGTATGGGTGGCGGCGAGGCGGATGAGGTCAACGGCGCTGAACTTGTCCATCCAGGTGGAGTTGAACACGACTTCGGTCTTGTTCGGGTCGAGCACCTTGAATACTTGTTCTTTATAACTCTGCGCATTGGCGAGCACCTGCTCACGCGTCAAAGGCGGGCGGGTCGCGTTCTTGCCAGTGGGGTCACCGATCATGCCGGTGAAGTCGCCGATGAGGAACAGGGCGTGGTGACCTAGGTCCTGCAACTGGCGCATCTTATTCAGAAGAACGGTATGGCCGAGGTGCAGGTCGGGCGCGGTGGGGTCGAAGCCCGCCTTGATACGCAAGGGGCGGCCCAGCTCCAGTTTCTTGATGAGTTCGGCCTCGATCAGCAGCTCTTCCGAGCCGCGCTTGATGATCTCTAAGGTTTCTTGTTGATTCATAATGAGTTTTATCGATCCAAACCGCTCGTCGGTCAGGGTAAATCGACCGAACGGGTTTTGAGGGGGTATCGCTTTCTGTTAAAGTCCGCTCCCGATTCAGTGATGCGACCAGTCTGCCGATATCCAGCTGACAGAAGCTCACGAGTTAACCGCCTAGGGAGGCGCGAATGTTACAACAAAACTCTTTATT
>JBGSWB010000173.1:0-14270 GCA_041752675.1 Sideroxydans sp.
GCACTCGGACAACCAGCCACAAGCTGTACACATCAGCACTGGCGCATAGCCGCGTCGATTGATGAAGATGAGGCTCTGCTCTTTACGCTGCAAACGAGTTCCGATGGCAGTGAGCAACGGCTCACTCAAGCCGTCTTGCAATGGCAACTGCCCCACATCAAGACAGCGCACTGTTGGCAAGGTGGCAGGCTGCACTGCGCGTTGCGTGAGTTTCAACAAGGTGTAACGCCCACTTTGAGCGTTGTGCCAACTTTCCAATGATGGCGTGGCAGAACCAAGCACGATGGGCACAGCGTGCTGATTGGCGCGAAAGATCGCCACGTCGCGCGCCGAATAGCGCAGGCCGTCTTGTTGTTTGAACGAAGCGTCATGTTCTTCATCCACCAAGATGAGGCTCAACTTAGGCAAGGGTGTAAACACGGCAAGGCGCGTCCCCAACACGATGCGCGCCGCGCCAGATTGCGCCTTGATCCAATTCTGCGCGCGCTCACCATCCGCCAACCCACTATGCAGACTCACCAACTCTACGTCTGGGAAACGACTGCGGAAATAATTCTCCAATTGCGGCGTGAGGTTGATCTCAGGCACCAGCAACAACACCTGACCACCGCGCCGCAACATCGCATCCATCAGATGCACATACACCTCGGTCTTGCCGCTGCCTGTGATGCCGTGCAACAAGAAGCAAGCGAAGCCTTTCGCTTGCGTGACGGCATCCACGGCTTGTTGTTGTTCGATGGTGAGTGCGTGCGCATCGTTGAAGACGTGTATGTCTGATGCCTTCGGTGCGTATGTTTCTACCCATCCCGCTTCAATGAGCAGCTTGAGTGCCGCAGGTGCGCTGGGGGACAGTTCACGCAGCTGTGTGCCACTCATAGGTATTTGCAGCAATGCGCGCAAGATGCGTTGCTGCACCACACGGCGCTTGGGTAGTGCATCGATATCTAGCGCCCGTCCTGCCTCGCTCAAGCTGTAGACCAAGGACTGCTTGAGCACGATGGGCTCGACATCGCGCAAGCGTGTGGGCAGCGCAGACAACGCTGTCATGCCCAAAGGGTAGTGGTAGTAGTCACTACAGAAACGTAGCAAGGCCAATGTCTCGGACGGCAAGGGCGGCACATCAGCCAACACGCGCACGACGGCTTTGATGCGCGCCACGTCGAGTTCAGACTGTTCTGCCCATTCCATCGCGATGCCGACCACCTCTTTGCGCCCGAACGGAACGACCACGCGCTGCCCGATCTCGAGCTGCATCTCGTCATGCAATTTGTAATCAAAAAGTGTTGACAAAGGAACGTCTAGCGCGACGCGAATGATGGGCATGTTATGCAGATTCTCTCTGGTGATTTCTACGAAGTTTAGCTAATCGCATTGAGCCATATAGGTATTTTTTCTTATACACATTTCCTGTGGATAACAATGTGGAAAACTACCTCACAACGATGCTAACTCTAAATGGTATATACGGTTTCCCCCCGCCGCTCAATTTCCGCACAATCCATCACTTTCTTTATAAACAACAAGTTAATGCAATAAAGCAAAAGGCCACGGAATTTTCGTCCCATGGCCTTTTGCGAATATTAGCCCCTGTTTATAACCTATGAGGCTAGGTGCTGATTCTAGTGATATTTTTTGCTCAGCTCGTGTACTGCTTGCACCAGTGCCGCCGCATTCTCGGGGTCGGTGTGTTGCGAGATCCCGTGCCCCAGATTGAACACGTGACCACTACCGTAGCCATAACTGCTCAACACCTTCTCTACTTCGTTGCGGATGACGTCTGGTGTAGCGAACAATACTGTTGGATCTAGGTTGCCTTGTAGCGCGACCTTGTTGCCGACCTTTTGACGCGCGACACCGATGTCCATGGTCCAGTCCAGACCGACCGCGTCACAACCACTGTTGGCGATACTCTCGATCCACAGGCCACCGCCTTTGGTGAACACGATGGATGGGATACGTACACCGTCTTTTTCCTTGATCAAACCTTCAACGATGCGCTGTGTGTAGGCTAAGGAGAACTCGTGGAATGCCGAGTGAGACAAAGCGCCGCCCCATGAGTCGAAGATCATCACGGATTGTGCGCCCGCTTCGATCTGCGCATTCAGATACGCCGTCACGGTCTGCGCGGTCACTTCGAGGATGCTGTGCATCATCTTAGGGTTCTTGTACATCATGGTCTTCACTTTGGCGTAGTCATCGCTACCACCGCCTTCGACCATGTAGCACGCCAACGTCCAAGGGCTGCCTGAGAAACCGATCAATGGTACGCGACCATCCAATGCTTTGCGGATCTGCGAGACGGCATCGGTCACATATTTCAGATCGGTACCGATGTCAGGAACGTGCAAGGCCTTCACGTCCGCTTCGGTCACGATAGGACGCTCGAATTTCGGGCCTTCACCTTCGGCGAAATACAGACCCAGACCCATCGCATCGGGAACCGTCAGGATGTCGGAGAACAAGATGGCGGCATCCAATGGAAAACGATCCAGTGGCTGCAACGTCACTTCGGTCGCGGAATCTGGGTTCTTGCACAAACCCAAGAAGCTGCCTGCAGTACGACGTGTGGCACGGTATTCAGGCAAGTAACGACCTGCTTGGCGCATCATCCACAATGGAGTGTATTCGGTCGGCTGGCGCAACAAGGCACGCAGGAAGGTGTCGTTCTTAACTTTGAAATTCATTTTTCTCTTTTCTTATCGAGGCAAAACAGAAGAGCCCATGAGGAACTCATCCACTGCACGTGCTGCTTGACGACCTTCGCGAATGGCCCATACCACCAAAGATTGACCACGACGTATATCGCCCGCCGCGAACACCTTCTTCACATTGGTCTGATAACAATCCGCACCTTCGGTCGATGCCTTCGCATTACCGCGCGCATCCTTCTCCACGCCGAACGCATCCAGCACTTGCGCCAAGGGATTGGTGAAACCCATCGCCAAGAAGACGAAGTCAGCTTGCAGTGTGAATTCACTACCAGCGACTTCAACCATCTTGCCGTCCTTGAATTCCACGCGCACACATTTCAGTGACTTGAGCACACCGTTCTCGCCCACGAATTCCTTGGTCGAGATCGCCCAGTCACGCGTACAACCTTCGTCATGAGAGCTGGAGGTGCGCAACTTCATCGGCCAGTAGGGCCATGTCATCGCCTTGTTCTCTTGGTCTGGAGCACGTGGCATCACTTCGATCTGGGTGACCGAGGCTGCACCATGACGGTTGGAAGTGCCTACGCAGTCAGAACCGGTGTCGCCGCCGCCGATGACGACGACATGCTTACCTGCGACGTTGATCGGGTTCTTGCCATCGCCTGCTACTTCTTTATTTTGCGGGATCAAGAATTCCAGCGCGTAAAACACGCCTTTCAACTCACGTCCCGCTACAGGCAAGTCACGCGGTTGTTCTGAACCACCGGCGAGGACGACCGCATCGAACTCCTTCTGCAATGCAGCGGGGCTGATGGTCTTCTTCGCGTCATTGGTGACGCCCTTACCCAACGCATCCTTACCGATGAAGGTGTTCACTTCGAACTTCACCCCTTCGGCAGCCAGTTGCGCCATGCGCCAATCGATGAGGCGTTTGTCCAACTTGAAATCAGGGATGCCGTAACGCATCAGGCCGCCGATACGGCTGTTCTTCTCGAACACCGTGACCGCATGACCCGCACGTGCCAACTGTTGTGCAGCTGCTAGACCTGCAGGACCCGAACCGACCACTGCGACCTTTTTGCCAGTCTTCTTCTTCGCGGGTTGTGGAACGACCCAACCGTTCTCGCCTGCCTTGTCGATGATGGCGTGTTCGATGGATTTGATACCGACCGCATCGTCGTTGATGTTGAGCGTACACGCCGCTTCGCACGGTGCCGGGCAGATGCGCCCTGTCACTTCAGGGAAGTTGTTGGTGGAGTGCAACACTTCGATGGCTTGCTTCCAATTGCCGCGATACACCAAGTCGTTCCAATCAGGGATGATGTTATTGACTGGGCAGCCGTTGTTGCAGAACGGGATACCGCAATCCATGCAACGCGCACCTTGTTGCTTAGCTTCAGCATCGCTCAGATGAGCGACGAACTCTTGGTAGTGTTTCAGTCGTTGTTCGACGGGTGCGTAACCTTCGTTGACGCGATCGAACTCCATGAATCCAGTTGGCTTGCCCATTATGCAGCCTCCTTCTGTTGCGCTGCTATCTCTAGCAAAGCGCGGCGATATTCGGTTGGCATGACCTTGACGAACTTCGGCAGGTAAGTGCTCCAGCCATCCAGGATCTGCTTGGCGCGTGCGCTACCGGTGTAGCGCAGATGCTTCTCGATCTTGCCGCGCAGTGCCGCTTCGTCAGCTTTGTTCAAATGATTGAAGTGCACACGACCTTTGGAATCGACCTCACCTGTCTCGCTCGCAGCCGCCTCTTCAGGCACCGCTTCCAGTTGCACCATGGACATGTTGCAACGCTGCGCGAAAGCACCATCCTCATCCAGCACATAAGCCACGCCGCCGGACATACCTGCCGCGAAGTTACGGCCAGTCTGACCCAGCACCACGACCATACCGCCAGTCATGTATTCGCAACCGTGATCGCCCAGACCTTCGACGACAGCGATGGCTCCCGAGTTACGTACCGCGAAGCGTTCACCTGCTACCCCGTTGAAGTAACACTCACCCGCCGTCGCGCCGTACAGAACCGTGTTGCCAACGATGATGTTGTCGGCTGCGGTCAGTTTGCTGTCCACAGATGGCTTGACGATGATGCGACCACCGCACAGACCTTTACCCACGTAGTCGTTGCCTTCACCTTCCAATTGGAAACTGATGCCATGCGCAAGGAACGCGCCGAAGCTTTGACCTGCAGTGCCTGTCAATTTCACGCGGATGGTGTCGTCGGGCAAACCTGCATTGCCGTGACGCTTCGCCACTTCATGCGACAACATGGCTCCGACGCTGCGATTGACGTTACGCACGCCCGTCTCGATGCTGACGGTACGTTTCGCATCCAGTGCTTCTTTGGATTGCGCGATGAGGTCGTTATCCAGCGCTTCGTTCAAGCCGTGATCTTGTGTTTCCAGATGGCGACGTGCGACGCTGGCTGGAACGTTAGGCTGATGGAACACCTTGGTGAAATCCAAGCCCTTGGCTTTCCAATGGGTGATGCCTTTGCGCATATCCAGCAGATCGCTGCGACCCACGAGGTCGTCGAACTTGCGGATACCCATCTGCGCCATCAACTCACGCACCTCTTCAGCAACGAAGAAGAAGTAGTTAACGACGTGCTCAGGTTGTCCTGTGAATTTCTTGCGCAATGCGGGGTCTTGTGTCGCCACACCCACCGGGCAGGTATTGAGGTGACACTTACGCATCATGATGCAACCTTCGACCACCAGCGGTGCCGTAGCAAAACCGAATTCGTCCGCGCCGAGTAGTGCTCCGATCAACACGTCGCGGCCAGTCTTCAACTGACCATCGACTTGCAGGCCGACGCGACCGCGCAACTTATTCAAAACCAAGGTCTGCTGTGCTTCGGACAAGCCCAACTCCCAAGGCGTACCTGCGTGTTTGATGGAGGACTGTGGCGATGCACCTGTGCCACCGTCATAACCGGAGATGACGATGTGATCGGCTTTGGCTTTAGACACACCTGCAGCGACCGTACCCACACCCACTTCCGACACCAACTTCACGGAGATGGAAGCGGATGGATTGGAATTCTTCAGGTCATGGATGAGCTGTGCCAAGTCCTCGATGGAGTAGATGTCGTGATGCGGAGGTGGCGAGATAAGGCCGACGCCCGGCACCGAGTGACGCAATTTACCGATGTACTCGGATACTTTGCCGCCTGGCAACTGACCACCTTCACCCGGCTTCGCACCCTGCGCCATCTTGATCTGAATCTGGTCCGCGCTGCTCAGATATTCCGCAGTCACACCAAAACGGCCCGAGGCGACTTGCTTGATGCGCGAACGCAACGAGTCGCCCGGCTTCATCGTTTGGTCTGCTTCGATACGGTTCTTGCCGATGATCTCGGATAGCTTCTCGCCGCCTTGCAGCAACTTGAAGCGGTTGGCATCTTCACCACCTTCACCCGTGTTCGACTTGCCGCCGATACGGTTCATGGCGATCGCCAAAGTGGCGTGCGCTTCGGTAGAGATAGAACCCAAAGACATCGCACCCGTCACGAAACGTTTGACGATCTCCTTAGCGGATTCGACCTCATCCAAGGGCACAGCTTTGCCAACTGGCTTGATCTCGAACAATCCGCGCAAGGTCATCTGACGTTGAGTCTGATCGTTGATGAGCTTGGCGTACTCTTTGTAGGTGTTGAAATTATTGGAACGTGTCGCGTGTTGTAGCTTGGCGATAGAGTCTGGCGTCCATGTATGGTCTTCACCACGGATGCGGAAAGCGTAATCACCGCCCGCTTCCAGCATGTTCGTCAACACTGGATCCGCACCAAAAGCTGCGCTGTGCATACGCATCGCTTCTTCCGCGACGTCTTGCAAGCCGATTCCTTCGATCTGCGTCGCCGTTCCAGTGAAATACTTCTTCACGAAGTCGGAATTCAAACCGATGGCTTCGAATATCTGCGACCCGCAATAAGATTGATAGGTCGAGATACCCATCTTAGACATCACTTTGAGCAAGCCCTTGTTGATACCCTTGATGAAACGTTTCTGCCCATCCTTCGCACTCACGCCTGCGGGCAACTCGAATTGCTCGATGCTATCGAATGCCAACCATGGGCAAACCGCTTCCGCGCCGTAACCAGCCAACAAAGCGAAGTGATGCACTTCGCGTGCAGAACCTGTTTCCACCACCAAACCGGTGCTGGTACGCAGACCTGCTTTGACCAAATGATGGTGAACTGCCGCTGTTGCCAGCAAGGCTGGGATCGCTACGCGCTTGTCGGATACCGCACGGTCAGACAGGATCAACACATTGAACCCGCCGGTAACAGCCTTGTTTGCTGCTTTGCACAGATCATCGATGGCTTTTTCACAGCCTGCCGCGCCATTCTTTGCCGCATAGGTCAGATCCAGCACTTGCGATTTGTATTGGCCCTTGGTGAGCTTGTCGATGCCATACAACTTCGCCATGTCTTCCAGAGACAATACGGGTTGATGCACTTCCAAACGCAATGCTGGCTTCGTCTCGTCGATACCTAGCAGGTTCGGCTTGGGGCCAACGAAAGAGGTCAACGACATCACGATCTCTTCGCGGATCGGATCGATCGGCGGATTGGTCACCTGCGCGAACAATTGCTTGAAATAGTTGTAGAGGACTTTGTTCTTGCTGGACAAGATAGGCAATGCTGCATCGTTACCCATAGAACCCGTCGCCTCTTCGCCAGCACTCGCCAACGGCAGCATGATGAACTTGAGGTCTTCTTGCGTGTAACCGAATGCTTGCTGTGCATCCAACAGACTGATCTGCTCCGCGCTCTTGTCTGCTACTTTTGGCATGTCATCGAGGTAGTAACGCGACTGCTCGATCCACTTGCGATAAGGCTTGGCTGTAGCGATCTGCTGCTTGAGTTCAGCGTCGTCAACGATGCGGCCTTGTTCCATGTCGATGAGGAACATCTTGCCTGGTTGCAAACGCCACTTCTTTACGATCTTGCTTTGCGGGATAGGTAACACGCCCATCTCGGAAGCCATCAACACGACGTCATCGTCAGTGATGAGATAACGTGCTGGGCGCAGGCCGTTACGATCCAGTGTCGCACCGATCATGCGACCATCCGTGAATGCGACCGCTGCAGGGCCGTCCCACGACTCCATCAGTGCAGCATGGTATTCATAGAATGCACGGCGCTCTTCATCCATCAATGGATTGCCTGCCCACGCTTCTGGGATCAGCAACATCATGGCGTGTGGCAATGAGTAGCCACCGGCTACTAGCAATTCAAGCGCGTTGTCGAAACAAGCGGAGTCAGATTGACCTTCAACGATGAGCGGCCACAGTTTTTCCAGATCTTCGCCCAGCAATTTCGACGACATCGCTGCATGGCGTGCGGCCATCCAGTTCACGTTGCCGCGCAATGTGTTGATCTCACCGTTATGCGCGATCATGCGGAACGGGTGCGCCAGATTCCAAGTGGGGAATGTGTTGGTGGAGAAGCGTTGGTGAACCAATGAGAAGGCGCTGACAACGCGTGCATCTTGCAGATCGACGAAATACTTACCGACTTGATCAGCTAGCAACATGCCTTTGTACACGACCGTGCGCGACGACATGGAAGGCACATAGAAACCATTTCCTTGATTCTTCGCCAGCTTGCTGATGGCATGTTCGGCCGTCTTGCGGATGACGAACAGTTTGCGTTCGAATGCATCTTGGTCGGCTGTCTTCTTGCCGCGCCCGATGAACACTTGGCGCACCACAGGCTCAAGTGTTTTGACACTTTCGCCGAGCGTACTGTTGTCGACAGGAACATCGCGCCAACCAACGACGGTTTGACCTTCTGCAACGACCTTATCGGCGATGATCTTTTCGCAAGCAGCTCGCGCAGCAGCATCGCGTGGCAAGAACAACATGCCGATACCGTAATCACCTGCTGGCGGCAATTGGATGCCGCCCCAGTTCATTTCATCACGCAAGAACTGGTCAGGAATCTGGATCAAGATACCCGCGCCATCACCCGCCAACGGGTCTGCACCCACCGCACCCCGGTGCGTCAGATTCTCAAGTATCTGCAGACCTTGGCTGACTCGGTCATGACTAGCTTTACCTTTGATATGTGCGACGAAACCGACACCACATGCATCATGTTCATTGCGCGGGTCATAAAGACCTTGCTGCGCAGGCAACGAAGAATTATTCACTTGTTTCTCACCTCGATGGTTGCAACAAAATGGCGGCATCAGCCGCCTTCCAAAATCTATCCGAAAGGGCGGGAATGCTACCTTAAACCAGGGGGGGAGGGCAACCAGCTAGGGGCTTAAATCTCTTCTACGGCGAAAATACGCCTATGTTCGCGGATAGCGTAACGGTCGGTCATCCCTGCGATATAGTCTGATATCAGCCTTGCTTTGGACTGTTCCGATTGCGGAATGAACTGCGGCGGGAGTAAGCGCGAATCCTCCATGAAGGCCTGAAACAGGTCACTGATGATGCGCCGCGCCTTGGCGCTCATGCGCATCACACGGTAGTGTCGATACAGATGAGTCCGCAGCACCGCCTTCAATTCGCGGTTCTTTTCATACATCTCATGACTGAACGCCACCAATGGTGGCGCAGCTCGCACATCCTCAAGGGATTTTGGTGAATTGCGCTTGATATTGGCTTCCGTCTGTTCTATCAGGTCAGTTACCAATGCGTTGATCATGCGACGCACGGTCTCGTGCACCACACGCCGCTCTGCCAGATTGGGGAATGCCTTGCGCACTTCATTGAGATGCTCCGAGAATAACCGCACTGACGAAAGCTGGTCTAAAGTAAGTAGGCCTGAACGCAGGCCATCGTCGACATCGTGATTGTTGTAAGCGATCTCATCCGCCAGATTGGCTAGCTGAGCTTCGAGTGATGGGCGCTGATCATTCAGGAACCTTTCGCCCACTTCTCCCAGCTCGGCAGCATTACTTGGCGAGCAATGTTTAAGGATGCCTTCGCGCGTCTCAAAGCATAGGTTCAGTCCATCGAACGCGGCATATTTTTCTTCCAACACATCAACGACGCGCAGAGACTGCAGATTGTGTTCGAAACCACCGTGTACCTTCATACATTCGTTCAACGCTTCCTGCCCTGCATGTCCAAATGGTGTGTGCCCAAGATCGTGCGCAAGCGATATCGCCTCGACCAGATCTTCATTCAGATGAAGTCGCCTAGCGATGGAGCGTCCTATTTGGGCGACCTCGATGCTGTGTGTGAGGCGTGTACGAAAGAGATCCCCTTCATGATTGACGAAGACCTGCGTCTTGTATTCAAGACGGCGAAAAGCTGCAGAGTGGATGATCCTATCGCGATCACGCTGGAACTCACTGCGACCAGTCGGCGCAGACTCATTTATCCGCCTGCCACGCAAACTGGTGCGGACAGCATAGGGCGCTAATGATTCTTCAGCCACTGCAAGCCTCTAAGGTTTGCTCCAACATGGCCTGCGGCACATCACCCGTCATGACCGCATTTCCTAGCGATCTTAAAAGTACGAAGCGTATCTTTCCGTCAGCCACTTTCTTATCCAAGCCCATCAACTGCATGTACTTTTCCGTACCCAGTTTCGGGCCAACCGTTGGCAATCCTGCAAGCTCGAATAGCTTTCTTACTCGCACAACATCTTCTGTGCTCAACCAACCCAGTCGATGCGACAGGTCCGTCGCCATGATCGTGCCTGCAGCGACCGCCTCTCCATGCAACCATGCACCATAGCCCATGCCATTCTCGATCGCATGCCCAAATGTATGGCCGAGATTAAGTAACGCACGTTCCCCGCTTTCACGTTCGTCGGCACCAACGACTTCAGCTTTGTTCTGGCAACTTCTAGCGATGGCGTATCCCAATGCTTCCTTGTCGCGAGCAAGCAATTTCTCGATATTCGCTTCTAGCCACTCCAAGAACGGCATGTCGCGAATCAGTCCGTACTTGATCACCTCTGCAACGCCCGCGCGTAACTCTTTTTCAGGCAAGGTATCTAACGTCGTCACATCCGCCAGCACGACCAAAGGCTGATAGAACGCACCTATCATGTTCTTCCCCAAGGGATGGTTGATGCCAGTCTTGCCCCCAACAGATGAATCGACTTGCGATAGAAGCGTTGTTGGGATCTGAATAAAAGGCACCCCGCGCAGATAGCTTGCTGCAGCGAACCCGGTCATATCCCCGATTACTCCGCCACCCAACGCGATGATAGGCGTGCTACGTTCGCAATGTGACCGTAAGAGCGCGTCATAGATCACATTCATCGATTCACTATTTTTGTATTGCTCTCCGTCAGGCAGGACGATACTCTCGACTTGTATCTGGTGTTGAGTCAAGCCCTCCGTCAATCGCTGCAAATATAGAGGAGCGACTGTCGTATTACTGACGACGACGGCACGTTTGCGCGGCAGATAAGGAAGTAACAGTTCAGGTTTGTTCAGCAAATCATTGCCTATATGTATCGGGTAACTACGTTCAGCCAAGCCCACACTAAGCGTCTTCATTGATTCATTATCTCCAGATTTGGAACGCGCATGTACTTCGTAAAGCCTTTGTTGCAATCGTTGCAATAGAACGTGGACACTCTGCTTGCCAGTGTGCATCACGATGTCTGCGATCTCAGCATAAAGTGGATCTCGCTGCTCAAACAATTCCTGCAATTTTGCGCGCGGATCTGCGGTTTGCAGCAAAGGTCTGTTCGTGTCATGGCGCGTGCGTTGCCATAGATCATGTACGCTACTTTTTAGGTAAACGACGGTTCCACTAGCCTTGAGCACTGTACGGTTATGAGAACTGAGGATCGCTCCTCCTCCCGTTGCAAGTACCAGATCGTTACGTTCAGATAGGTCTTCCAAAACTGCAGACTCTCTTTGTCGAAAACCCACCTCGCCTTCGACATCGAAAATGTGCGGAATCGTGACTCCCGTACGTCGCTGTATCTCCTCATCGCTATCGATGAATGTCTTGCCTAATTGCTTAGCCAGCAACCTTCCTACGGTCGTTTTGCCAGAGCCCATCATCCCGATCAAGATGACATTGCCCGTATTGGCGTTATGTGGAGTCGTATCGCTCATGCTGAGAATTGTAGCTGGAATTCTTTTCTGACTTTGCAAAACAAAAGCCCGGCTCACGCCGGGCTCCCTAACTTCGTACAGCTATATCAATTTGAACCCAAGGTATCCTTCAGAATCTTCGGTGTGATGAAGACCAGCAATTCTTTCTTGCTCTTCACTTGTGTGTTCTGCTTGAACAACCACCCCATCACGGGGATATCGCTCAGTCCAGGAACCGCAGAGGTCGAGTCAGATTCATCTTGGGTATACACACCACCAATCACCACCGTACCACCATTCTCAACCAACACTTGAGTATCGACCTTCTTGGTGTTGATGCTTGGCACACCAGCAAAGATGTTACCCACAGAATCCTGAGTGACCGCAACCTTCATGGTCACGCTATCTTCGGGGGTGATTTGTGGAGTCACGACCAAACTTAATACAGCCTTTTTAAAGGCCACGTTAGCCGCTCCACTGCTACTAGCCTGAAGATAAGGTACCTCAACGCCTGACTCTATCGTTGCTGGCGTCTTGTCACCTGTCACTACGCGAGGACTAGCGATATTCTTTGTCGTACCATCGATTGCCGAAGCATTCAATTCAAGTGTCAACGTCTTCGTCGCAGCGGCATTAAACAAGGTCATCGTCAATCCACCCAAACCTGATGCGGCGCCTGGCAAATTCACATTCGCATTAGCCGTGCCCCGACTTCCGCCGATAGCAATACCGCCTTGTGCCTGCGTTGGCCCTGTGTATCCCAATCTGCCGCCCAACGTGTGGTTGAAAGATTCTCCAGCTTCGACAAAACGTGCCTCAATCAAAACTTGACGCACTGGAACGTCAACTAATTTGATCAGCTTCCTAACCTCTTCTAAACTTGTAGGAACATCTTTAACAAACAACAGGTTTGTTCTCAAATCAAAAGTGGCGCTACCTCGCTTGGACAATATTTTCTGCTTCTCATCGGAGATCAGCTTCACGATATCCGCCGCCTTGGCATAAGACAAAGCAAAGTTCTCCGTACGCAGTGGCTCAAGCTCTGTGATCTCCTGACGGGATGAGAAATCGATCTTTTCTTTTGCAGCGATCTCTTCACGCGGCGCGACCTGGATAACGTTGCCGTTCTTGCGCATATCTAGTCCACGGCTTTGCAAGATGATGTCAAACGCCTGATCCCAAGGCACATCCTTTAAACGTAGCGTCAAACTACCCGATACGGTATCGCTGATCACCATATTCAACCCAGTGAAATCGGCGATGACACTCAATGCCTCACGCGTCGATATACTTTGGAAATTAAGTGTGAGCTTCTCACCCGAATACCCAGGCACATTGCCCTTTACCAATTTATTGGGGTCTTCAACGACCGCTTTGACTTCGATGATGAACTTGTTGTCGGTCTGGTATGCGGCGTATTCCCACAATCCTTTTGGCTCAATAGACAAGCGGGCATTACCTCCTTGCACAAAAGCATCAACAAGCTGAACTGGGGTCGCAAAATCAGAAACGTCCAATTTACGCTGAAGATTGCGCGGAAGGGACGTACGCTGGAAGTCAACTACGAGCGCCTTTCCTTGTTGCTTGATATCGATCCCAATATCTGCATCGGAAAGGTCAATTTGAATACGACCTTCACCATTCTTTCCTCGACGGAAATCAACATCGCGCAAGCTGTGCTTTTGCTGCCCTGCAGATGCGTCGGCAAAATGCGTCGTTGCGACTGGCTCAGAACTTCCCCCCAAACCTTTGGGCTGAAATGTTATGAGCACGTCATTGCCCTCAATACGCGTGTCGTAACTAACCATCTGAACTAAATTAACTACCAATCGCGTGCGACTCCCCGCCTGCACGATGTTTGCGCTTCGCAAATCTCCGTTTCCAAATTCCTGCACAGATTTTCCTAACCCGTTAGAAGTTGCTGGGAAATCGAAAGCGATTCGCGGTGGAGTGTTTATAGTAAAGGCTGCTGGCTGGGCTGCTGGGGCTGACTTGAGACTGACTTTCAGCACCACTTTACCCCCCGCATCCCCAGTCGCACTAATCGACTGAATGGCATTGATTTCACCATCGGGATTTGCCACATCTTGAGCTTGTGCATTGAATGAAAATGCCATAAATATGGCCACAACCAATCGAATGAAACTCGGTACTGATGATTTATTAAAAGATTTCATATTGTTACTCCTAATCACTCGACTAATTGCAGACTGCTTTCACGCTCAGTCCAATCACCCGCGCTGTCCTGAACCATTTCTTTGATCTTTACCTCAGTTTCGGACACGGAGAGTATCTGCCCAAAATTAAGCCCGATATAGTTTCCTGCCTTGACTCGATATATCTTGCCTTCGGAAGACCTCACAACTGCGTGTCCCACATTACGCTGGTTCAAATAACCAACCATTTTGAAGCTTTCTAGCGGATAGTCCTCAAGCTCTTCTTTAGGCCGATCCAAATCGGGCTGATTCTGCCCTGCCCTGTTGGCATTTCTAGCATCTTGCTTGCGAGGCTTGAAGGGGTCCGGCAAGGAAGTCGAATTGTCATAGGCAAACGGCTCATAAGGCTTGATATCTGGGGGCGGCTCTACCTT
>JBGSWB010000174.1:0-4826 GCA_041752675.1 Sideroxydans sp.
GCCGCCCTCAAAAGCGGTCGAAGCGAAGTCCGAGTTCGGCGAGGCTGCGTTCAAAGCGGCGGTAGAAAAGTCCAAGCACTACATCTTCGACGGCGACATCATGCAGGTCGTGTTGTCGCAGCGCATGTCGCAACCTTTCCCTGCATCGCCGCTGTCGCTGTATCGCGCCTTGCGTAGCATCAATCCCTCGCCCTACATGTTCTATTACGACATGGGCGACCATCACGTGGTCGGTTCCTCACCAGAGATCCTTGCGCGACTCGAAGGCGACACCGTCACCGTGCGTCCTATCGCTGGCACGCGTCCACGTGGCAAGTCAGCGCAGCAGGATGTTGAGCTGGCCTCCGAATTGTTGGCGGACCCCAAAGAGCTGGCCGAACACCTGATGCTCATCGACCTCGGCCGTAACGACATCGGTCGGGTGGCAGAACGAGGCACGGTGCAACTCACCGACAAGATGGTCATCGAGCGTTACTCGCATGTGATGCACATCGTCTCCAACGTCGAAGCCACTTTGAAGAAAGGGCTGGATGCGATGGACGTACTCAAAGCGACTTTCCCCGCCGGCACGGTGAGCGGGGCGGCGAAGGTGCGCGCGATGGAGATCATCGACGAACTCGAACCTTCCAAGCGCGGCATCTATGCAGGCGCTGTGGGCTACCTCGGTTTCAACGGTGACATGGATGTCGCCATCGCACTACGCACCGCCGTGGTGAAAGACAAGATGCTGTACGTGCAGGCTGGCGCGGGCATCGTCGCCGACTCGGTAGCGGATAGCGAATGGATGGAGACGCAGAACAAGGCGCGCGCCGTGTTGCGTGCCGCCGAGATGGTGCTGGACGGTCTAGACGCGCAGATCCATCGCTAGTCTGTAGGCTCACAACATGAATATCCAGGACATGAGCCTCAAGCAACGATTGCTGGTGGTCGTGGCGGTCGAGCTTCTGTACATGGTGGGTAGCCGACTCGCCATCCACTATTACTCGGCTGAATCGTTTCAGGCTGAACTGATCCGCACCACATTGCGCATCGCGACTGCGCTCATCTACTGGCAGTTGATGAAGCCACTCATCCTGTCGAAGAAGGCGTCTTTCGATACAGTGCGCGTCGCTCCCTTGGTTGTTGGGATGTTGGCGCTCTTCGCCATTCCGGTTTTGGTCGGCAATTACGGGTTGAGTACATCACTCGCGCTGTTGTTCGCGCTGACCAGTATTCCCGTGGCGATCAAGGAAGAGTTCCTGTTCCGTGGCATCGGGCAGAACCTGTTGGAGAGCAGATACGGACAGATGCGCGCGGTGTTCTATGCCAGCATCATCTTCACCGCGTGGCACATCGGCACGTGGGAGCCTTCGGTGTGGACCTTCGGACAGATATTCTTCGTGGGTTTGGCGCTGGGCCTAGTCTATATTCGTACAGGAAGCATCTTGGCGGTCATCATGTTGCACACCTTGTACGATGCGGTATTCTCCTTCACGCCGTTGATGCGACCACCGCTGGATCAGAACTGGGGATTCGTGCCATTGGCCATCGCTGTCGTCGCCGTGTTCTACTGGGCGCGTGCTAGACGGTAACGCTGTATCGCCCGGTCAAAGCCTGAAACTACTCACAGCTGAGCGCATATCAGTCGACAACTGCTCAAGGCGAACCGCTGAATCAGCCGATTGTGCGGCTGCGGCATTGTTCTCTTCGATCATCTGCGCGACCTTTTCGACATGTGAGGCGATATCGTTGCTGGCGCGACTCTGTTCTTCCAGAGAGCTAGATATCTCCGTTACAGCCTCTTCGACGGATGAGACCCCACCCTTGATACGATCGATCGCAGTTCCTGCCTCATGGGCTAGGACTGCCGCACCATCGGCCCTTGTAACAGCATTGTTCATCATTGAGATCGCCGCATTGGTGCCTGATTGCATGGTCTCGATCACACGTGAGATCTCGGCGGTCGCATTCGAGGTGCGTTCTGCCAGTTTTCTCACTTCATCTGCTACCACCGCGAAACCGCGTCCTTGTTCTCCCGCACGTGCAGCTTCGATCGCTGCATTCAATGCCAGTAGGTTAGTTTGTTCGGCGACTTCTCGAATGACTTTGATGACAGAAGATATCTGGCCGGATTTTTCGCCGAGTGCCCCGATGGAGTTCGACGCTTGTTTGACTGCTTGAGCCAGATCGATCATTGCAGTGGTCGCATCGGAGATGATCTTGCCTCCTTGACTCGAACGGTCGCCAGAGTCGGCAGAGATATCCCGAACTTCTTTGGCACGATCCGCGACATGAGCGATGCTGGTCGTAAGCTGTTCTACTGTGGCCGCCATCGCTGCCGCAGCAGAACTCTGTTTGCCGGAACTGAGAGCGACTTGGTGGGAAGAAACGGCTAAAGACTGTGCGGAGACCGATACCTCGGAAACATTCTTCTGCAATCGACTCAGTGTCGCATACAGGCTGTTGATCAATTCATCGAATGCGGCGGCGGTCTCGCCGACCTCATCAGAACTACTCAGGCCGATTCGATGTGTGAAGTCATGACTGTCCTTGATCTCGATCATCCGTGATTGCATGAGCAAGAGCGGGCGTGTTACAGAACGCGAGATCACAACGGTCAAGAAAACGACCAACACGATCACGAAGACCAACACGCTGAGCATCAACGTCACCGCGCTTTCGATGTGCTGTTTGGCGGTCGCTTCGTCATCGCTGACCCGCTGGTTCGCCAGCTGCACGACTTTATCGATAGCCTTTCGATGTGTCTCATAGTGATTGCGCATCGTGGTCATCGCATTGTTTTTCGCATCACTGTCTCCGCGTTGCAATGCTGGCAGGAACTCATCGAAAGCAACGGCGTAAAAAGCCACTGCGGGTGCATGCGCTTGCTTCAGAAGTACATCAGAGAGGTCATTGGAGAGACCTTCTTTTCCCCAATAGGTATGTCGAGTGTCGTAATCCGTCTTCAATACCTTCAAGCGGTCGATCAGCTGGGCACTTTCATTTCCGCTACTTGACGCTAGTTGCAGACTGACCAGATAAGATTCGATGATGTATTCCGGCGGTGGGAGGACATCGGCCACCAAGTCCTTGCCTTGGATGATGTTGTGGTAGATCGGTCCGTTGACTTTGAGCTCGGCAAGCGTCTTGAACGACCAAAGACCATACACGACAAAGCCTAAAACGACACACACGATCAGTATGACGAATCTTTGCCACAACTTCATATTGCCCAGATATTTCATGTTCACTCCTTTTTGGGTGGCACAGGCCACCATGCCTTATTCACTGACCGGCTAGGGTATCGACCAAAATCAGGATTTATTGAGTGAGCAAAAGGGGAATTCCCTATTAATTCTATGTTTGTGCCTTAAGAGGATGCATCCGCTGATGCGCATACACCCTTATGCATGGGATAATTCTGCACCGTATGACACAGCCCAATCGGCACTTGAACGAACAGGATCCAGCATGCTTTTGATGATCGACAATTACGATTCTTTCACCTACAACCTCGTGCAATATTTCGCCGAGCTGGGTGCCGATGTGGTGGTGCACCGCAACGACGAGATCACAGTAGAAGAGATCGAAAGATTGAAGCCACAACACCTCGTGGTCTCGCCGGGTCCGTGCACACCGAACGAAGCGGGCATCTCGGTCGCGGCGATCAAACACTTCGCGGGCAAGATCCCTTTGTTGGGCGTGTGCCTCGGCCATCAGAGTATCGGCCAAGCCTTCGGCGGCAAGATCATCCACGCCAAGACCTTGATGCATGGCAAGACCTCGCTCATCCATCACAACAGCAACAGCGTGTTCACCGGATTGCCCAACCCATTCACCGCCACGCGATATCACTCACTGGTCATCGAGCGCGAGAGCATCCCCGATTGTCTGGAAGTGACTGCATGGACGGACGACGGCGAGATCATGGGCGTGCGTCACAAGACATTGGCGGTGCACGGTGTGCAGTTCCACCCCGAGTCCATCCTCACCGAGCACGGACACGACATGCTGAAGAACTTTCTGGAAGGGGCGAAATAATCATGATCACACCACAACAAGCCCTCGTTCGCCTCATCGACCAGCGCGAGATCTTCTACGACGAGATGCTGTCCTTGATGCGCCAGATCATGGGGGGGGAAGTGCCTCCCACCATGATCGCTGCCATCTTGGTCGGGCTACGAGTGAAGAAAGAGACCATCGGCGAGATCTCTGCCGCCGCTTTCGTGATGCGCGAGTTCGCCAGCAAAGTACCGGTCACCAATCGTGAGCATCTGGTAGACACCTGCGGTACGGGGGGTGATACCTCACATACTTTCAACATCTCGACTGCCAGCGCTTTCGTCGCTTCTGCAGCGGGCGCGCGTGTCGCTAAGCATGGCGGTCGTTCGGTGTCCTCCACCTGCGGTTCTGCCGATGTGTTGGAAGCGCTGGGCGTGAATCTCACGCTCACGCCGGAGCAAGTCGGCCACAGCATCGACCAGATCGGTATCGGCTTCATGTTCGCCCCTAACTTCCACGGCGCGATGAAACATGCCGCACCAGTGCGGCGTGAATTAGGTGTGCGCACGATGTTCAACGTGTTGGGGCCGCTCACCAATCCGGCGGGTGCGGATAACCAAGTGATGGGCGTGTTCCATCCCGACCTCGTCGGTATCCAAGCGCGCGTGTTGCAACGCCTCGGTAGCCGACATGTGTTGGTGGTGAACGGCAGTGACGGGTTAGATGAGATCACCATCAGTGGTGCGACCAACGTCGCCGAGTTGAAAGACGGACAGGTGATCGAATATACCGTCACACCAGAGCAGTTCGGATTCAAGACAGCATCGCTCGATGCCATCAAAGTC
>JBGSWB010000175.1:0-12214 GCA_041752675.1 Sideroxydans sp.
CAGAAACTGGGCAGAGCGCCCAATGAGACGGAGATCGCTAAAGAGTTGAGCGTCCCCTTGGTCGAATATCAAGGGATGTTGCAAGAGGCGCGTGGTGCACAGCTGATCTATTACGAAGATTTCCACAACGAAGACAACGAAGACTTCTTCGACCGTCACGATTTCAATAGCGAGAGCAACCCACTTGAATTACTTCAAGACGAGCGTTTTCGTGCGGTACTCATCCAAGCCATCGAGCGACTACCTGAGCGTGAGCGCCAGATGATGGGTATGCACTACGAACAAGATATGAATCTGCGCGAGATCGGCGAGGTGATGGGAGTCTCCGAGTCGCGCGTCTGCCAACTGCATAGCCAAGCCGTGGCGCGCTTGCGCACCACGTTGAAGGGGCACTAGCTTATGGACAAGCTCAGTCTATTAGGGCTGATCGTTGCCGTCGCAGGCATCCTCGGAGGACAGTACCTAGAGGGCGGTTCGATATCGGTGTTGCTACAGCTTGCCGCTTTTCTCATCGTCATGGGTGGGACTATCGGTGCTGTGATGTTGCAGCATCCGATGAAGGTCTTTTTGACAGGCATCAAGATGGCGCGCTGGGTATTCATCACCCCGCACATAGATAATCAGCAACTGATCTACAAACTCACCGCATGGGGTAGTGCTGCACGTAAAGACGGCATACTTTTGCTGGAAGGGCAGATCAAATCCATCGACGATCCATTTCTTCGAAAAGGCATGCAACTGCTGGTGGATGGCAACAGCGCTGAGAAGATACGCGAAGTGCTAGAGATAGAGCTAAGCAATTACGAGAATCTGCGGTGGCAGTCGGCGCGTGTGTGGGAATCTGCCGCAGGATATGCGCCGACGATCGGCATCTTGGGTGCGGTCTTGGGCTTGGTGCATGTGATGCAAAGCCTGGGTGAGCCTGCAAAATTGGGTGCAGGTATCGCCGTCGCTTTCATCGCCACCATCTACGGTGTCGGTTTCGCCAACCTCGTGTTCCTACCCATCGCGGGCAAGCTGAAGATACTCATCGGGCAGCAAGTGACCATGCGTGAGATGATCATCGACGGTCTTACTATGATCGCCAATGCAGAGAACCCTCACTTCATCGAGACCAAACTCAAGGGCTACATCTCCTAGAGATTCGATATGGCAAGAAGAGCCAAAAGACGCGAGCCAGACAATCATGAGCGATGGATGGTCTCCTACGCAGACTTCATCACTTTGTTGTTCGCCTTCTTTGTGGTGATGTACGGCATCTCTTCCGTCAATGAAGGAAAGTACAAAGTATTCAGCGTTTCGGTGAACAAGGCATTCGGTACGCAGGGCCAGGGTGCGGCGGCAGAAGGCGGGACGATTCGCCTCACCGAAGAAGAGATATATTTCAAATCGCTGGTGGACAGACGCAACGCACGTTTGGCGGAAAAGCAGCGAAAGTTGGACGAGCGGATGAAGAAGCTGAACGATACCTTGACCAACAAGATGGCGGGTTTCCTCAAGAATGGTCAGATGTCGGTCTCGCAATCCGAGCGCGGTGTGACACTAAATATCAACGCCAGTGTGTTGTTCAATCAGGCCGAGGCTACGGTGCAAGCAGGTGCAGTGCAGTCGCTGGTTGATATAGCTACGATCTTGGCTCAAGAGGATTTGTCTATCGAAGTCGAGGGGCACACCGACAATCTCCCCATCAGTAACGCTCAATTTCCTTCCAACTGGGAGTTATCTTCCGCGCGCGCGAGCAGTGTCGTGCGTTTGTTCATCGAACAAGGCATCGTTCCCACACGATTGAAAGCGACCGGGCTGGCCGATAACATACCCATCGAAGATAACAGCACGATCGAAGGTCGTTCACGAAATAGACGGGTTGCTGTGACGGTATTGACACCTGAAGAAGAGACGGCTACAAAATCCGCTTCATCGCAAATCAACTAGCCACTAGAGTCCAGCCTCCTCTCCAGAGGCACGGAGCCTTTTGTCAGGCTTCATACGCTATTTCATTTGTTGTATGAGCCGATGGGGCGTTCCTTCCTTCAATATGCATCTGCCGAATCGCAGTAAATGAATATCCACATCAAGCTACTGTCTTTGCTGGTATGGAGTTGCTGGCTTTAAAGGGGAGACGGCTTATGACCTTATTAAGGAAGACCTGCTTATGAAACCCACCCTGCAAAAATATTCATCTGGTTTCGATCCTAGATAGTGATATTCATTGGGTTTCGAGTCGCTTCACATGGGACGTTCTTTGGCCGATTCATGGCTGGAAGAGACACCCAAAAATATTATAAATAGGGAGCGAACTTGGCTTACTACCTAGGACTCATCAAACAAATCTAGATTGGGCGACTGCTGTTGCTTCTATCCGTGATCGCGATGACGATCGCATTCGTGCTGATCTTCGGCCTGTCCGGCATGATGCGCGACCATGCGATCCATGATCTGGCACGCGATGATGCACGCCAGACATCGCAACTGGTGTTTCAGAGCCTGTATTCCAGCATGAGCAAGGGCTGGAGCAAGCAAGAGATCAACGATTCCATCGCTCGCCTCAACAAGAGTTTCCCCAACTTGAAGATACAGGTATATCGCGGGGAGGTCGTCGCCGGCCAGTTCGGTGTGATGCCGGGCGAATATGCCGTCGTCGCGCAGGATAAAGAACTGCGGCACGCACTGGATAGCGGCGAGGATGTTTTGCTGTTCCCAGGCAAAGATGCCATCCGTTATCTGTATCCGGTGCGCGCTGAGGCGGAATGTTTGGCTTGCCATACGCAATCACACCTTGGTGCCGTGCATGGCGTGATCGACATCACCTATCCGATCAGTAATCTCAAAGTCTCGTTCAGCAGTGTGCTGAACACGATGATGGGCTACACCCTGTTGATCATTGCACTCGTGTTCTTGGTGCTGTATTTCAAGCTGCGCTATATGCTGGTGCTGCCAATCGCCAATCTGGTCAGTATGATGCGCGAGATCACGGAGGACATGGATCTCACACGCCGCGTCAATGCAAGGCTTCCTCTGACCGAGCTGCAGCATCTAGTGAATTATTTCAACGGACTGTTGCGGGCAGTGCATGAGTACAACGCGAAGCTGGAAGAGCTGTCTGCCCACGATCCACTGACTGGGCTTTACAACCGTCGCAAATTCGAGGATTTTTTGCGTTACGAGATCATTCGTTCCATACGCCACCAGCGCATCTTCTCGGTGATCATGGTGGACTTGGATAATTTCAAATACATCAACGACACTTTCGGTCATCCCATCGGCGATCTGGTGTTGAAAGAGTTGACCACGCTATTGGCCACTGGCCTGCGCAAGGGAGATGTGCTGGCCCGCTTGGGCGGGGACGAGTTCGCCATCATGCTGCCGGAAACCGATGCTACCAATGGTTTGCTGGTAGCGCACAAATTGCACCAGTTGCTTGCCAACAAAGAATTCGAATTGCCCGTGGGGAAAATACGTAGCACGGCCAGCTTCAGTCTGGTGAGTTACCCCGAGGACGGCAAGACCGAGGACGAGCTCTACTCGGCGATGGACGTGGTGTTATACCGAGCCAAGGCGCGCGGCAAGAATCAGGTGATGACCGCCGACAGCGAGGAAGACCGCAGCATGATGACGATCTTCAAGCAGGGTGATTTCTTGCGTGCAGCGCTGCGTGAAGACCGCATCGAGGCACATCTGCAACCCATCGTGCATTTGGCGGATGGAAGCGTGAAGGCGTTCGAAGTGTTGGTGCGTATCCGCGATGGCGAAGTCATCGTGCCAGCGGGCGAGTTCATCGAAGCGGTGGAAGAGCTGGGCATGGCGAAGGAATTGGATAGAGAGGTATTCCGCAAGGGGTTGGCCCACTATGCCAAGATCAACAAAAACTATCCGCAGGCGTGCTTCTTCTTCAACCTGTTTCCACGCAGTTTCAATGACCTCGATTGGGTGCGCGGTATCCCCGAGATGGTGCGTAGTGCAGGGGTATCCTGCGAACGCATCGTGCTGGAGATCACCGAACGTGAAGCTCTGCCGAATCTGACCCAAGTGCGCGCGGTGATCGAAGAATTGCGCGGCACCGGCATCAAGGTGGCGCTGGACGATTTCGGCAGCGGTTTTTCATCCTTCCTGTATTTGAAATATCTGCCGGTGGATTTCGTCAAGATCGAGGGCAGTTTCGTGCAGCAGATCGTCAACGATCCGCGTGATCGCATCATGGTCGAGCACATCAACAGCATGGCGCACCAATTCGGACTGAAGACCATCGCCGAATTCGTGGAAGACGAAGCTACGGCAAAGATGTTGGCGGAGATCGGTGTGGATTACGCTCAGGGCTATCATTTTGGCAGGCCATCCGTACCGGCTTGATGGTCTGTGAACTAAATACACTGGAGCAAATAAAAGCTGCGGGCAGGTATCCGACTAGCCTGCCGATCCCTGCTGCAGGATTCGAAGAGCAGTTGGGTGCTGCTCTGGATGTATCTTAGAACTTGCTGATTTTAGGTGGGCGCTTGTGACATCCACATCATGCAATTGAGGATGTTGTGCTCGGATCGTGAATCACTAGTTCATGCAGCGGACGAAATGGTAACAGAGATATATCAGCCGCTACCCAATGTGCGTCCAGAGCTTGGCAGGCTAGGCTGTCCATCGGCACCATAGATTCCCGCCGCATGTTGCGTTGCGCCGACCAGTGCTACAAGTGCCTGTTGGTTGTAGCGCATCTTGAGTTGTATCAATTCACCGTTGATGTGGTTCTGCCGCTGTGCTTGTTCTGCTAATTGGCGTATCTCATGCCACAGAGCGAGGCCGGTAGGTGAGTTTGCCTGCAACCATTTTTCCGTGGTCAAGGAATCGGGCAGTGATTCGCGTCGCGAGCGAGCGAGTGCTTGTATCTTGTCGGACTCTTTAGTCTTTTGTTCTGCGAGAGTAAGCAAGGCATCGGTGTCTGTGCCGATGAGTGCTTTTTGTTCTTGTTCAAGCAGAGCGACGAACGTGCGCATGGCATCACGTTCGTCGCTCAATTTTGCCAGCAGGTCGCTGCTGGATAGAGGTGTGGTAATCAACGGCTACCTGCGCTGATCAATTCTCTAACGGTGGTGATGAGCTTATCTGCTACTACGCCCGAATTGACTTGGAAGCGACCTTCGGTGATCGCTTGTTTGATCTCGGCGACTTTATTGGCATCCACGATAGGCGTGCTGGCGATGGCACTCTCCATGCTGTGTAATTGGGCGGTAGTAGTACCCAGATGCACACTAGTGCTGTCGGTCTTGGCAGCGCTCGCACCACTGGTGTTGGGTTTTGTGGTCGCACCACGCGCCGATGACTCACCGACTTTAGGTGGCGGTAAGGATTTGCTGGTCTTGTCGATCTTCATGGGATACTCCCTATTCACTGGTTCTATTGCCACCTACATCGGCCATTTTTACTAAAACTTTAATCCCGCGCCGATTTATACACCTACCTAGACGTTTTCGGAACACTCATGGCCGCACCTCGGCACTGCCATCCTTGTTTGCGGATGCGCTGATCGTCTGACCTGATGCGGTCTTGATACGTACCGACTGGCCTTCGGTTGCATCGTTCAGGGCTTGGCCTTCACTGCTGACTATGAAACCACTCGCACGGGCGTATAGCCTGACGGTCTGTCCCTGCTTGATGACGAAGTCGGGGCGCAGCATGTCGAGTCGCAACACCTGCCCTGCGCCGATGGCGAATTTGAGCGTCTTGCCGATGGCCTGTTCAGGTGCGGTGAGGATGCCAGGTTGTCCCAGTTCTCCGCTCTGTACACTGAAGTCATCGGCACTCAAGATCAGACCTTGAGACAAGGGACGGTTGGCGATCAGTAAGTCCGCGCTCACCTTGATGTTGGCCTGTACGAACACGCTCCAACCAGGTTTCTCGTTACAGCGTACGCCGATGCTGGTCTTGCCGATCGTCTTTGCCCCAGCGGGTAGGAAGGCTTCAAGTGTGGTACAGGCAGGGAGCACGGTGCGTGGGTCGATGTCAGACACCTGGACGCTGACCTTGCCTAGCATGGTACTTGTCTGCATCTGAGCATAGTTGATTGCGGCATCACGGATGGCGGCATGGCTTTGTTGAGACGCGGCGCATGCTGTCCCTAACCAGCATAGGCCCAACAAGAACAAGGATGTACGTTTGAATCTCATGCTCGCATTCTGTGCCGACCTATCCATTCCTAAGAGGCGAAATAAAACAGGTTTTGGCCTTTAATCGAAAGATGGGGTGGTGCGGGGGAGTCCTACTATGCCATCCATCAGTAATGGTGTATCGCACAGTAGGGAGGGCGTAGACATGAGCAGCAGGATAGACGAAATGTTCAGGTTCCAGCAAACGGCATTGAATCTGCGTGCCGCGAGGCAGGAGTTGATCGCGTCCAATATCGCCAATGCGGATACACCTAACTACAAAGCGAAGGACATCGATTTCGCCAATGCCTTGCGCGGCGCACTGGCTGGGACGACTGAGAAATTGCCGATGACGGCTTCCGCTCCTGACCATCTGCGAGGCAACGCTGGAGAGAGCGTGATGGGTGCACCCGTTCAATATCGAGTCCCATTGCAGCCGAGTGCGGATGGCAACACGGTGGATATGGATGTGGAACGTGCGCAGTTCGCGGACAACGCCTTGCGTTATGAGGCCAGTGTGCGATTCATCAGCGGCAAAGGTAAAGACGTTCTGGATGCTCTACAAGGCTTCTAGATAGACGCATTACAGGGTTAGGAGAAAACACATGTCCCTATTCAACATCTTCAACATCTCTGGCTCCGCCATGACGGCGCAGTCACAGCGTCTCAATGTGGTGGCGAGTAATCTCGCCAACGCAGAGAGTGCCACCGGACCGGACGGTAAGCCGTATCAGGCGAAGCAGGTTGTGTTCAGTACCGTACCTACTCCAGGGCAAGTAGGTGAAGGCGTGAAGGTCGCTGCGGTGGTAGCAGATAACTCACCCATGCGCATCGTGTACGACCCCAAGCACCCGATGGCGAACGAACAAGGCTATGTCACCTTGCCTAACGTGAATCCGGTGGATGAGATGGTCAACATGATCTCTGCATCACGCTCGTATCAGAATAATGTGGATGTGATGAATACATCTAAATCCTTACTACTCAAGACGCTCACCATCGGGCAATAGGAGAAATAGATCATGGTCAATTCAGTTCAAAACAGTACATCGACGGCGGCGGCACAAGCAGCTTCCAATGCATCGCAAATAGGGGCGACGCAAGATCGTTTTTTGAAATTGCTGGTCACGCAGATGAAGAATCAGGATCCGTTGAATCCGTTGGATAACGCCCAAGTCACTTCGCAGATGGCGCAACTCTCTACGGTGACTGGTATCGACAAATTGAATTCCACGGTGGAAGCACTGAGTGCCAGTATGTTGGCTTCTCAATCACTGTCCGCAGTGTCCATGATCGGTCACCCAGTCTTGGTGGCGGGTACGCAGATCGATCTGCTGGATAGTCAAGGCGATGCGGCAGTCGAGTTGACTCAGCCCGTTGATAACCTCACGGTCAGCATCAGTGATGCTTCTGGCAATGTCGTACGCACATTGAACATGGGGGCGCAAAAGGCTGGGCTCGCAAATGTTCAGTGGGATGGTCGTACTGACGCTGGACAGACCGCGACGGATGGAAAGTATTCTTTCAGTGCAGTCTCGACGCTGGCGGGCAGGAAGAGTGATGCGACGACATTGTCGTATGGGATGGTGAATAGTGTGGCGCAAACGCAGAACGGAGTTACGGTCAATGTTGGTCAGTTGGGCGAAATCAGCCTGAATTCAATCAAGAAAATTTTGTAACGAGGAGAAGATCATGGGTTTCCAACAAGGATTAAGTGGCTTAAATGCAGCATCCAAGAATCTAGACGTGATCGGCAATAACGTTGCCAATGCGAGCACGGTCGGATTCAAAGGTGCACAGGCGCAATTCGCTGACGTGTATGCGAACTCGATTGGTGGTGGCAACCAATCAGGTATCGGTGTGCGCGTTGCAACCATTGCTCAGCAATTCACCCAAGGTAACATCACCACCACCAATAACTCGTTGGACATGGCCGTGAGCGGGAGCGGGTTCTTTAGAGTGAGTGACAATGGCTCGATCGCATATACCCGTAACGGGCAATTCCAGATGGATAAGGATGGATTCATCGTCACCAGCAAAGGCGAACGGCTCACGGGCTTCTTGCCCAATGCGCTGGGAGTCATCGTGGCGACTGCCCCGGCGGATCTGCAAATCTCTTCAGCTGATCTGCTACCCACGAAAACGGCGCAAGTCACAGCGGGGATAAATCTAGATTCACGCTTATCGAGCCCGACGGCACTGACACATGGTAGTGCGCTCGGTAGTGCGGCAGCAGGTCTGACCATCACAGCAGCGACTAACGATCAGTTGAGTGTGACAGTCGATGGAACGGCATCTGGTGTCGTGACGATCCCAGCAGCTGTCTATCCATCTGCTGCCGCCTTGGCCACCGCAGTGCAAAATGCGGTGAATGCATCTGCAACCCTCGCGTTGGCTGGGAAATCAGTCACAGTGACCGCTGGGGCATCAGGGATATTAACGATCACATCTTCTATGGGGGGAGCTGGATCTTCGATAGCAGCACTGGCTGGTACGGGAGCTGCAGGTCTGTTTGGTGGTGCCCCAGTATCTACGGCTGGTGCGGGCGTATTTGATCCAAACAACTCAGCCTCATACAACAGCTCAACTTCAATGACTGTGTTTGATAGCTTGGGGAACAGTCATGTGGCTTCACTCTATTTCGTCAAGATAAACACCAATTCTTGGAATAGTTATCTGACGGTGGATGGGGCATCGGTACCTGCAGCAGTGACACCATTGTCCGCAATGACATTCTCTACCGGCGGCGTATTGGCGACACCTGCAGCGCCAGTCACCTCGTCAGCATTCACGCCTGCTGGCGCTACGGCACAGACCCTGACCTTTGATTTTGCTTCTACCTCCCAGTTCGGCGGCATCTTTGGGGTGAATTCATTGACTCAAGATGGTTTTGCGTCGGGGCGATTGACTGGTTTCAGCACAGGTACCGATGGTGTCATCACAGGCCGCTATTCAAACGGACAGGCCAAGACCTTGGGGCAAGTCGTGCTGTCGAACTTCACTAACGTGCAGGGATTGCAACCGATGGGCAACAATAACTGGGCAGAGACTGCAGAATCGGGTACGCCACTGTCGGGCGCTCCCGGCTCATCCAGTCTAGGTTTGTTGCAAGCTTCAGCGGTAGAAGATGCCAACGTGGACCTGACGGCAGAGTTGGTGAATATGATCACTGCACAGCGCGTTTATCAAGCCAACGCACAGTCGGTGAAGACTCAAGATCAGGTGATGCAGACCATCGTTAACTTGCGTTAAGTAGGTTAAGTCGAGGAGAGCGACATGGACAGATTGATCTACACCGCGATGACCGGCGCTTCGCACATCCTGCAACAGCAGGCGTCGGTCTCGCAGAATCTGGCAAACACCAACACACCTGGCTTCCGTGCAGCTATCGATGTCTTTCGTGCGGTGCCGATACAAGGCGAGGGGCTTCCTACGCGTACCTTTGTGGTGGATTCGACGGCGGGTGCGGACTTCACCCCCGGCGGTTTGCAACAGACCGGTCGCGTGCTCGATATCGGTATCGATGGAAAAGGTTGGATCGCCGTACAGGACAGTAATGGCAATGAGGCATATACCCGTAACGGCAGCTTCCAAGTGCTGCCCAGCGGTATCTTGCAGACACGCAGTGGCTTGAACGTGTTGGGTGATGGCGGCCCACTTACGTTACCTCCTGATACCGAGGTGACCATCGCTAAGGATGGCACCATCTCCACGGTTCCCAGTACCAGTCAAAAAGCGGGCGTGGTGGTCGTGGGGCGTATCAAATTGACCAACCCTCCCGAAGCGCAGATGGTGCGCGGTGAAGATGGTTTGTTCAGGACGCGTGACGGCAACCCTGCTGATGCGGACGCGAAAGTGACAGTCGTGTCAGGGCACCTTGAAAGTAGCAATGTGAATTCGGTGGAGGCGATGGTCAATATGATCACGCTGGCACGTCAATTCGATACGCAGATGAAGTTGCTACAGCACGCCGACGCTAATGCAAAACAAGCTAGCTCTCTCCTCAATATCAACGCATGATCTCAGTAGGTGGGGTGATACTTGCCCCACTGCGAACAAAATCTCAAATTGAATCGTTTTTCCATCAGTGTTCTACGGATGGTTTCCCCTTAGCTTAGGTATCGTGTCAATCAAGCAAAAGTCACTTGAAAGGACACGATCATGATTCGCTCACTCTGGATATCCAAGACTGGACTCGAAGCTCAACAGACGCAGATGGATGTGGTGTCCAATAATCTAGCGAACGTGAGCACGACGGGTTTCAAGCGTTCCCGTGCGGTATTCGAAGACTTGCTGTATCAGAACCTGCGCCAACCGGGCGCTCAATCTTCTCAACAGACGCAAGTGCCATCTGGCTTGCAGATCGGCACCGGCGTACGTCCTGTCGCGGCAGAGCGCATCCATACGCAAGGCAATCTGCAACAGACCAGTAACAAGTTGGATATGGCGATCCAAGGTTCTGGATTCTTCCAAGTGCTGATGCCGGATGGCACCACGGCCTACACGCGCGACGGCTCTTTCCAGACCGACAATCAAGGGCAACTTGTCAC
Organism: Sideroxydans sp.; assembly: GCA_041752675.1. Lineage (GTDB taxonomy): Bacteria > Pseudomonadota > Gammaproteobacteria > Burkholderiales > Gallionellaceae > Sideroxyarcus. The sequence continues at coordinate 10,682 of JBGSWB010000175.1, forward strand.
CTCGAATGGCTATGTCGTGCAACCAGCGATGACCATCCCTGCGAATGCAACGTCGGTGACTGTAGGTATGGATGGTGTAGTGACGATCACGCAGGCAGGTGTCGCAGCACCGGTGCAAGTCGGCAGTATGCAACTGGCGACCTTCATCAATCCGGCTGGCTTGGAGAGCATGGGGCAGAACCTGTATGTGGAAAGTGCATCATCGGGTACGCCGAGTACCAATGTTCCAGGAACGAATGGCACGGGTTCGATCAGCCAAGGTTATGTCGAGACATCCAACGTGAACGTGGTGGAAGAGCTAGTGAACATGATCCAGACGCAACGTGCGTATGAGATCAACTCCAAAGCCATCACCACATCGGATCAGATGCTGCAAAAACTATCGCAGATCTAGTGAGGCAATGATGCGCGCACTCCTTAAAGTATTGTTCATTATCGCAGCAGCTACAGCACTGACTGCCTGCGTGCCTCCCACCAATATCAAAGAACCATTGAGTGTGCGTCCAGCCGCCAAGCCGGTCATTGCCGCACCCGCGAATGGTGCGATCTTTCAGGCCGGGGTGAACGATAGGCCCTTGTTCGAAGACCGTCGTGCGCGCCATGTCGGCGACACGCTCACCATCACCATCGTCGAGGCGACTTCGGCTTCAGGTAAGTCGGGTACCGCGACTGAGAACTCAGGTAGTTTGGCGATCACCACACCTGCGATGCCGATGGGGGCGTCGGGATCTAACAGTGTGAAATCTGCCAACAAGACCGATGCATCTGGCACTAACACCTTCACAGGCACACTGACTTCCACCGTGACCGAAGTGTTGCCCAACGGCAATCTGCGTGTGGCTGGTGAGAAGCAAGTCAGCATCCGTTATACCAACGAATACGTGCGCTTCTCGGGTGTGGTCAATCCAGTGGATATCACCTCGACCAATAGCGTGCCTTCCACCAAGGTCGCAGACGTGCATCTGGAATACAAGGGTGCGGTCGGTCTGAGTGGTTCGGATGTGACTAGCATGTTCGCGCGCATCTTCACCACGGTGCTGCCGTTCTAGGAGTACTAAAGATGAAAAAAATTATCAAGTTGATCTTGGCTGTGGCCGTTGTGTTGGTCTCGCTCAATGCTTCCGCCGAACGCATCAAAGACCTCGCCAGTGTGCAAGGCGTGCGTGAGAACCAGTTGCTCGGTTACGGCTTGGTCGTTGGTTTGGACGGCAGTGGTGACCAGACCACGCAGACCCCTTTCACCGTGCAGAGCACCGTCACCATGCTGGCGCAGATGGGCGTGACCTTGCCTCCGGGCATCAGCTTGCAACTCAAGAATGTGGCCGCAGTGACTGTGACGGCATCCTTGCCCGCATTCTCGCGCCCCGGTCAGACCATAGACATCACGGTGTCGTCCATCGGTAACGCCAAGAGTCTGCGCGGCGGTACTTTGTTGATGACGCCGCTCAAAGGTGCCGATGGTCAGGTGTATGCGATGGCACAAGGTAATCTGTTGGTCAGTGGTGCAGGTGCGGCCGCTGGCGGTTCAAAGAC
>JBGSWB010000176.1:0-10590 GCA_041752675.1 Sideroxydans sp.
TCGTGCTCAATGTTTGGATTTTAACTGATACCACAGCATGCCAATCATCTCGTGGAAGTACCAGCGGCTATCCAGTAGTGCATCGGCGCTTGGGATGAAGGTCAGCAGGGTGGTCTCATAACGCGTGGTGTAAGCCGTGGGTGCGGGCACGACTTGGAATCCCGTATTTTGGAATGCCTGGACTGCGCGTGGCATGTGCCATGCGTGGGTGACGAGGTAGATGCGTGTGATGCTAGCTTCTTTAAGCGTCACGCGGCTCATACGTGCATTCTCGAATGTGTTGTCGGATTCGCCCTCGACCCACTTTACGGACACGTTGAATTCTTTTTCCAGCACTTGGCGCATCTGTGTCGCTTCGGAAGTGCTGTTCCCAGCCGGTTTTCCTCCCGTGACTAGGATGGGTTTGCCGGTCTCGCGGTACAGCTTTGCGGCAAAGCGCAGACGTTCCAATGTCGCATGATTGATGGTGTCGCCACCATACTCGGGTGCGTGGAAATAGGTGCCCCCACCCAAGACCACGATGGCATCGGCGAGCGGCTTCTGGGTGTCGGTGACGTAGGGTTCACCTTCCAAGCTGTGCATCAGTGCATCCGAGATGTAGGGGGTTGAGAGTAGCCACAATCCAGCGAAGGCGAGGGTGGCGAGTGCGCGCGCGATCAGCGGGCGCTTGTGCCACAGCCAGAGCCCGATGCCCGCCACGATGAGTAGGTTAAGAGGTGGTAGCAAGAAGGCGCTGATGAGATTGGTGATGAACCAAGACATGTGATTGTCCGAGTAAAAAGGTTGCGCATCATAAGCCCGAAGAGCGCTTTAAAGCCATATCGCTACGGGTACAATGGGGCATGAACATGTTCAAAAAAATCCAAAGAGGGTTAAGGCATCAGTCTTCAGGGCATCATGTGCACTCGCCCGATGCCAGTCTGTCTTTTGCAGAGTATGTGGCGCAGACACGAGCGATGCTGGAGCAGGCGCGCGCTGGGGTGAATGATGTTGAGCGGGTCGTCGAAGGTAATGCGCCTTTCGAGTCATATCCGGCGGGCGACTTTGAGCGTGGACAGGACAAGCTCTATAAGCGCGGTGTTTTGCTTACTCATGGATTGTCTGATTCTCCTTACCATATGCATCATCTGGCGGCGTTCTTTCAACGCAACGGCTTTCGTGTGATGGCGGTTCTGTTGCCGGGACACGGTACGCAGCCTGGCGATCTATTGGACGTGAGTTGGAAAGAATGGGCGAATACGGTGGCGTATGGCGTGGATAGGCTGTCTGAAGAAGTCGAGGAAATCTATTTGGCTGGGTTCTCTGCGGGTGCAGCATTGAGCTTGCATCACGCTGCGCTCGACAAGCGGGTACGCGGACTGTTCTTGTTCTCACCTGCACTTGAGATCACTTCGCGCGCAAGGTGGGCGCGCCTACATAAGCTCTATAGCTGGATGATCCCCGCTGCTGCGTGGGTGAGCGTGATGCCTGATCAAGATATCTACAAGTACGAATCCTTCTGCAAGAACGCCGCCGCTCAGATGTACGCGCTGACCAAGGCCTTACCCCAAAACGACATCCATATCCCCGTATTCATTGCGGCTAGTGCGGATGATGCTACGGTTCATTCAAGCACCACGCTGAGCTTTATTCAGCGTGCGCAACATCCTGCGAGCGCCTTGGTGTGGTATTCAGCAAAGCAGATGACGCAGAGCAAAGTCGAGTGGGTAGATAGCGCGATACCAGAGCGAAGGATATTGAGCAGCGCACACACGGCGGTCGTCATGCCACCAGAGGATGAGCATTATGGTGCGGAGGGCGAGTATAAGAATTGCCTGCACTATCACGGCACTGAAGAAGAACGTTATGTCATGTGTTTGAAAGCCAAACAGGATGTCAGCTTGGGTGAAGTGAACGAGCCCAACTTGCAGAATGGTTTGATGCGCCGACTGACGTTCAATCCACACTTTGCCAAGATGGAAGCGTCCATGCAGAGATTCATCAAGGAGATCAGCTGATGCGTACACAGATTTTCGCCCATCGCGGTGCGAACAAAGAGGCGGCGGAGAACACGCGCACCGCATTCGATAGAGCCTTGCGCTACGCCATCGACGGCATCGAGACCGACATCCAGCTGTCGCGTGATGAAGTGGCGGTGCTGTGGCATGACGATGATCTGGCCAAGCTCGGCCTGGCAGACAAGCGCATCGATGATCTCGATCGTGCGCAGTTGCAGGCGATGGATTTCGCCGCGCACTTCGCGGGCGCAGATAAAGAAGGCGTGATGTTGCTAGACGATTTTGTAGCCAGCTATCGCGCACGTTGCGGCTTGTTACTGGAGATAAAGCGTTATCCCGGTGAGCCGGATGTGCGTCAGCACATCAAAGTGAGAGAGACCTTGGCGCTGGCCGGTACGCCGGATGCGTCACATATCCTGGCTTCATCTTTTGATCTGGATAGTTTGCTCTTCGCGCGCCACGTCGCGCCGCAGTTCCCGTTGGTCTTCAATTTAGAGCCGGAGCACGACGCAGCTTTTGCGGCGCGTGTGTTAGACGAGCATGCGTTCTTGCATGGCCTGTGTGTACATATCTCGACCTTGGATGAGACGATGATGAGTGTGGTGCGTGGGCGTGGAAAATCCATCGCGGTCTATACCTGCAATACGGATGAGCAGATCGGTCGTGCTTTGACCTTGGGGGTGGATATCCTGATCAGCGATTACCCGCAGAAGGCATTGGGGATGAGGGATAGATGAAGCGCGATTTCGCAGCGCTGGAGGGCGAGTTCGATCTGCTGGTCTGTGGCGGCGGTATCTACGGTGCGTGGACGGCCTACGATGCGGCCTTGCGCGGGCTGAAGGTGGCGCTCATCGATCAGGGTGATTGGGCCAGCGGCACCTCTTCTGCATCGAGCAAGCTCATCCACGGCGGACTGCGTTATCTGGAGACCTACGATTTCAAGCTGGTGCGCAAGGCGATCAAAGAGCGAAAGATGTTGTTGCGTGCCGCGCCGCATCGGGTGTGGCCGCTGCGCTTCGGTGTGCCAGTCTATGCGGATAGTCGCAATGGTATGTTGAGGCTGAAGGCGGGTTTGACACTGTATGACGCATTCGCAGGTTTTCCAGAAGCGCCGATGGCGCATCGCCGTTTCGACAAGCGTGGTTTCTCAGCGCAGTTCCCCTTCCTCGATACGGCGGGGCTAAAAGGAGGTTTCACCTACGGCGATGCACAGACAGATGATGCGCGCTTGGTACTCGAATTGGTCTCTGGCGCGATGGCGCAAGGTGCGGTGTGCGTGAACTACGCCAAACTGGTCGAATGGCAACAAGATAAAGGACGTGTCTGCGCAGCGTTGGTGCATGACCAAGTCGGCGGCGAAACGAAACGCGTGCATGCCAGGCAGTATGTCGATGCCACAGGGCGCTGGGCCAGCAAGACGCAAGCCGTGCGTCTGAGTAAGGGCGTGCATCTTGTGATGCCAGCCTTGCCGTCCGATCAGGCCATCCTGCTCACTGCAAAGGAAGATGGGCGCGTGTTCTTCATCATTCCTTGGTATGGGCGCACGATCCTTGGCACGACGGATACGGACTATGGCGGTGACATCGATAAGGTGGGAGTCGGGGATGCAGATGTCGCCTATCTGTTGGCTGCGGCTAATCATTATTTCAAGATGACATGGACGCAGCAGGATGTCATCGCGAGTTACGCAGGTCTGCGTGTGATGAAGAAGAGCGATGCCGCAAATCCTTCTGCGGCGAGTCGTGATTGGGAATTGCGGACGACTGCCGACCATGTCCATCACATCATCGGCGGCAAACTCACTTCGGCGCGCGAGGATGCGAGCGAGGTGGTGGATGTGGTGTGCGCACATCTGGGGATGGCTGCTTCTTGCGCCACCCAAGGTCAAAGTCTTCCGTGGAAGCCGCTACATGCCTATGCGGTCTGGTCAAAGGAGATGCTTGCGCGTGCGCAACGCTTGGGTGTCGACACAGAAAGCGCGCAGTGTTTGTTGCGTAGACATGGTGCGCGGGTCGACTCTCTCCTTGAGATGGTCGTGATAAAGCCGCAATTGGCCGAGCGCATCGTCGCTGACCTTCCATTCATCTATGCGGACTTGGTGTTTTGCGCGGCAAACGAGATGGTCATCAGTCTGTATGACCTGCTTAGGAGTCGATTGCCTTTGCTGATCTTAGCCAAGATCAGCCAAGAGGTATCGACTAGGATCATCTCCACCCTGGCTGTTGAGCTAGGCTGGGACGAGGAAAAGATGCGCCAAGACAGTGGGTTATGGATGTCTGGAAAGCATTAAAGAGGTTGGCTGATTTGGTGGTGTAGTTTATGTTTGACAGGGGTAGGTGCCTGACATAGAATGCGCGCCCTTCGCAGTCCGTTATTTATTTTTTAGTTTTAGGAAATGCCATGAAAACATTTTCCGCCAAGTCTCACGAAGTCCAGCACGACTGGATCCTCGTTGACGCAGCCGACAAAGTGCTAGGCCGTTTGGCCAGCCAGATCGCTTACCGCTTGCGCGGCAAGCATAAAGCCATCTTCACACCACACGTTGATACGGGTGACTTCGTCGTTGTCGTCAACGCCGACAAGGTTCGTGTGACTGGTAACAAGGCACAAGACAAGATGTACTACCGCCACACTGGTTATCCAGGCGGTATCTTCGAAACCAACTTCACCAAGTTGCAACAGCGTCATCCACAACGTGTTCTGCAAAAGGCCGTACGCGGCATGTTGCCAAAAGGACCGTTGGGCTACGCGATGCTCGCTAAGCTGAAGGTATACGGCGGTGCGACTCATCCGCACAGCGCGCAGCAACCGAAACCAACTGAACTGTTGAAAGCGTAATCATGACTACAACTTACAACTACGGAACTGGCCGCCGCAAGAGCGCGGTAGCACGTGTATTCATGAAGCCTGGTAAAGGTGATATCACTGTCAACGACAAGCCACTGGACGTATTCTTCTCTCGCGAGACAGGCCGTATGGTCGTGCGTCAACCTCTGGAACTGACTGAGATGTCTGGCAAGTTCGACATCATGGTCAACGTATCTGGCGGCGGCGAATCTGGCCAAGCAGGTGCGGTTCGTCACGGTATCACTCGTGCACTGATCGAATACGATGCAAGCCTGAAGCCAACATTGAGCAAAGCTGGTCTGGTCACACGTGATGCACGCGAAGTCGAACGTAAAAAAGTCGGTTTGCGCAAGGCGCGTCGCAGGAAACAATTCTCCAAGCGTTAAGCTTGTGGGAGATTGGGAAAGCCGCCTTATGGCGGCTTTTTCATTTATCATTCGGGCACTTACAAGGAGTTCAATGTGGTCAAGGTCGGCATCGTAGGTGGCACAGGTTATACCGGAGTCGAGTTGCTTCGCTTGTTGGCGGCGCATCCACAGGTGGAGTTGCGCGCTATCACTTCGCGCGCCGATGCAGGGATGCCTGTTAGCCAGATGTTCCCCAGCTTGCGGGGCCATGTCGATCTGAACTTCTCGCACCCTGATGCAGCGCAACTGGATAAGTGTGATGTGGTCTTCTTTGCCACACCCAACGGTATCGCGATGCAGCAGACGCGCGCCTTGCTGGATGCCGGCGTCAAAGTCATCGACCTCGCGGCGGACTTTCGTATCAAAGATATCGCCGAATGGGAGAAGTGGTACGGCATGACGCATGCCTGCCCAGACCTGGTGGCGGAAGCGGTGTACGGTTTGCCCGAAGTGAATCGCGCGCAGATCAAGCAAGCGCGCTTGGTGGCTAACCCCGGTTGTTATCCGACCGCTGTGCAACTCGGCTTCATTCCATTGCTGGAAGCAGGCGTCATCGAAGAGGGTTCGTTGATCGCTGACTCGAAGTCGGGCGTATCAGGTGCTGGGCGCAAGGCCGAGGTGCATTCTTTGTTCTCGGAAGCCTCTGATAACTTCAAGGCATATGGAGTGGCAGGCCATCGCCACTTGCCAGAGATCAAGCAAGGTCTGGCGAATGTATCGGGTCATCCCGTTGGGCTGACTTTCGTGCCTCACCTGACGCCGCTCATCCGTGGCATCCACGCCACGTTGTACGCGCGCTTGAAGAAGGATGTCGATCTGCAGGCGTTGTACGAACAACGTTACGCCCAAGAGGCGTTCGTCGATGTGATGCCGCTGGGTAGCATGCCAGAGACTCGTTCCGTGCGTGGCTCCAACACGTGCCGCATCGCAGTGCACAGGCCGCAAGGGGGTGACACCGTGGTCGTGCTGTCAGTGATCGACAATCTGGTCAAAGGCGCGGCAGGTCAGGCCGTGCAAAACATGAACATCATGTTCGGACTGCCCGAAGCGGCCGGTATCGGCATGATCCCGTTATTGCCCTAAGTGATGATACGTAGACTAAAGCGCAGATTCAGCATCTCGGCCCCGCGTCTTGCGGTGCGTCCACACGTGCCTTGGTATGTGCGCTGGGCCATCACGTTGCCGTTCTTCTTCTTGGCGGGTTTCTTGATCTGGTGGTCTTACGATGCCGGTATGGAGCTGGCTGGATTCCATCGCGGCAAGGCGGAGCAGGAGATCGCCGCACTGCGAGATCGTGTCTCCACACTGGAAGCCGAGAATGCGAACCAGGCTAGCCTACTTGCCGTCGGGGAGCGCCAAACTCAGATGCAGCAAGCCTCGGCTGACGAAGTGCAGGAGCAGTTCAAGGCACTGAACGAGGAGAATCTGCGTCTTAAGGAAGACCTTACTTTCTTTCAGAATCTCCCTCTTACCAGTGGGCGTGATGCCGACTTGTCCATTCATAGTCTGAAGTTGGAGGCGGGTAGTCTGCCAGGTGAATACCATTGCCGGATGTTGCTGGTGCAAGGGGTGCAGCGACGCGGTGGCGTGTTTGATGGTGACCTGCAGATAGTGGTTAACGGTGAGCAAGACGGTCAAAAAGTGGTGTTACAATTCCCGCAGAAGACCGCGACAGAGGTGGCCGCGCATCACCTGAACTTCAAGTACTACCAACGTGTAGATCGTGTGTTCAGATTGCCCGCTGAGTTGCATATCGATAGCGTAGAGATCAGAGTGTTCGAGAAGGGCATGCAAGAGCCCAAAGTCAAACAAACGGTCTTGCTTTCATAACGGAGAATCCCCATGTTTGAAAAGCACAGCAAACCTCAAAACCGTATCGACTCGTTGATCGGTTTAGGCACCAAGGTCAAGGGCGACGTCAATTTCGTCGGCGGCTTACGTGTGGATGGTGAGATCAGCGGCAATGTGATCGCCGATCCTTCCAAAGCGAGTACGCTAGTTTTGAGTGAACATGCGCGTGTGGATGGCGAGATCCGTGTGACGCACCTTGTGGTGAACGGTATCGTCACTGGCCCTATCTTCGCTGCCGAGTATTTGGAACTACAAAGCAAGGCCAAGGTCACAGGTGACGTGAAGTACAAGAAGCTTGAGATCCAGTTGGGTGCGATCGTGGAAGGCAAGTTGGTGCATATCAATGAATCGTCTGAAAAGGTGGTGTCGCTCAAATTGAGTGGCACCGAATCTAAATAATCAGTAAGGAGAGAGACCATGAACGCTGTGACCGAAATGCAAGATCCGCTGTTGTTCACCGACAACGCGGCCAACAAAGTGAAGCAATTGATCGAAGAGGAAGGCAATGCTGAGCTGAAGCTGCGCGTGTTCGTCAGCGGCGGTGGATGTTCTGGCTTCCAATACGGCTTCACCTTCGACGAAGTAGCTAACGAAGACGACACCGTGATGAGCAAGAACGGCGTGCAACTGTTGATCGACCCGATGAGTTTCCAATATCTGGTTGGCGCAGAGATCGACTACACCGAAGGTTTGGAAGGCTCTCAGTTCGTCATCAAGAATCCGAATGCAACGACGACTTGCGGTTGCGGTTCTTCGTTCTCGGCTTGATCGAATAGGAAGTTGTTTTAAAGAACAGGGCGCGAAAGCGCCCTGTTTTATTTTGCAAGGGCGCTTCTAGAAATTCAAGTTTCTAAGCCAGACAAGGCGTGAACGAAAAATGAGGACGCAGCATATAGCTAATATGTAAGGAGTCATTTTTCGTGAGCAACGACGTATGGCGACGAAAATTGGATTTATGGAAGTGCCCTTAGGCGGGATAGATCGCGCCTAAGACACAAGGATGACTTGCACCAGTGACAGCAGGTAGATTGCTAGGGCGCAACGTCATGGTCTGTTGGGCCAACCATGCGAAGGCGATCGCCTCCATCCAGTCGGCATCGATGCCAACAGAGTCTGACTTCTTGATCGTGCATTGCGGCAGTGCAAGTTGCAGATGCGACATGAGCCTGCTGTTGTGAGCACCGCCGCCACAAACATAGACCTCTTCAACTCCGGTACAAAAACGAAGCACCGCATGAGCGATGCTGTCACCTGTCAGTGCGAGAAGTGTCGCCTGGACATCTGCGGGCGTCTCATTTCCGCTCAAATGTTGCGTCAGCCATTCCAGATTGAATAGGTCGCGCCCTGTACTCTTGGGCGGTTTTGCAGCAAGGAATGCCTCGGCTAGCAATCGTTGTAGCAACTCAGGGATGACCTTCCCGCTAGCAGCCCATGCGCCATCTTTGTCGTAATACTTCCCTTGATGTTTGGCGATCCAAGCATCCATCAGCAGATTGCCGGGGCCGGTATCGAAACCAAGCGTTTGCTTGCCGACAGGTAGGTCAGTCACATTGGCGATGCCGCCGATGTTGAGGATGACTCGGTGGATGTCTGGATGGCGCAACACCTTGTCGTGGAAGGCGGGCACCAGCGGTGCACCTTGGCCACCCGCTGCGATGTCGCGCGAACGGAAGTCACTCACCACATGGATGCCTGTCAGTTCTGCGAGCAAGGCGGCGTTGTTCAGTTGGATCGTATAGCCGTGTTCGGGGCGATGGCGGATGGTCTGACCGTGGCAGCCGACGGCTTGCACTTGTGATGCGGCCACGCCGGCTTTCTTCAATAGTCGTTGCGTCGCATCTGCATATTCGCGCGCGAGCTGATTGGCGATGAGCTGCGCTTGATGCAACTCATTGTGGGCAGGCTGATGTAGCGCGAGTAGTGCATCCTTCAGCAGTTGCGGATATGGCTGATATTGGCTGGCGACGAGGCGGGGTGCTGCTTGCGATAGATCGACCAACGCGGCATCGACACCGTCCAGGCTGGTGCCGGACATGATGCCGATGTAGAGGTCGGGTGCGGAGCTCAATGCAACTTAATCGAGTTTCGCGATACGAGTATTGCGCAACAACGAGAGGCGAGTGTGAAGGTCGCGCGTCGATTCGACGAACACCATCTTCTGCGCATCGTTCACAGGTTTGCCGTCTGGCAGTGCAACCTTCAATGGGTCGCGATGCACGCCGGCTTGTTTGAATTCATAGTGCAGGTGAGGGCCGCTGGTGACGCCGGTCATGCCGACGTAGCCGATGATTTCACCTTGGCTCACGCGTTGGCCTTTACGAATGTTGCCGAAGCGCGACAGGTGGCCGTAAACGGTTTCGTAACGACCTTGATGATTGATCATCACGACATTGCCGTAACCGCCTTTTTTACCAACGAACTCAACCACGCCATCAGCAGTCACCTTTACTTTGGTGCCGATAGGAGAGGCGTAGTCCACGCCTTTATGTGCACGCCACTTGTTCAATACGGGGTGGAAGCGCGAAGTGGTGAAGCCGGAGCTCACACGCGAGAACTCGATCGGTGAGCGCAGGAAGGCTTTGCGCATGCTCTTGCCATCAGGTGAGTAGTAGTCACCTGAGAAGCTAGTGGTCTGGAAATACACAGCACGGTAAGTGTGGCCTTGGTTGATGAACTCAGCGGCGAGGATGCGACCGGTACGTGCGGCTTCACCATTGATGTAGGTCATCTCGTAGATCACGCTGAATTTGTCACCTTTGCGCAGATCGCGGTGGAAGTCGATGTCGCCACCGAATATCTCGGCCAATTGGTTAGCGGCTGGATCTGGCAATCCGGCTTCGTCGGTCGCTGCGAACAGGCTGCTTTGGATCTCGCCGGTACGCACAAAGGTGCGTTGCTCGACCAAGGCTGGTTTCACGTCCACTTTGAAGCTGTCGCCTTCCTTGGCGATGATGACTTGATTGCTCTCGTTATCCAGATAGCGCAACGCCAGCAAAGCGCCTACTGCATTTGTCTCGGCTTGCACTTCCTTGCCCACGCTCAATTGGCGGAACGAAGAAGCGGGATTGAAGTTGCGCAGATACTCGCTGGCCGCTTCGTCTTCCACATTCAGGCGACGCAACAACTCAACGACGGTGTCGCCACGTTGCACGCGCTCATTGCGCCAGAAAGTCGTGGTGGAGGGAGCAGCTTGGGCGGCAGTCGGTAGCGCGATCTCTTGAACGATGGTCTTTTGTGGACCAGTCAGAACGTCAGACTGAGGCATGATACCGAACGCAGTGACCACGCCCAGCAAGGGCAGAGTGGACAAGGTGACGAACCAGCGTACCTTTAACTTGTGTGCGTTCAATAAAGAGTTTTGTTGTAACATTCGCGCCTCCCTAGGCGGTTAACTCGTGAGCTTCTGTCAGCTGGATATCGGCAGACTGGTCGCATCACTGAATCGGGAGCGGACTTTAACAGAAAGCGATACCCCCTCAAAACCCGTT
>JBGSWB010000177.1:0-8902 GCA_041752675.1 Sideroxydans sp.
TGATGCCGCTCCCGCCGTACATCTTGATCACATCATCCAAAGTGCCGCCCGCACTAGTGGCGTTCAATAACAGGATGCGTGCCGCCCCCACTTCGTCGAACATCTTGGCCTGCTCGGCCACACGACTGTCGCGCTGACCGACGCCCATGGTGTCGATCAACACCAGATGTTTGTGCTTCAAGCCAGACAGTGTGAGTTTCAAGTCATTGGTATCGCGCACGGCATGCACCGCCACACCCAATATCTTGCCGTAGATCTTCAATTGCTCATGGGCGCCGATACGATAGCTGTCGGTCGTCACCAGCGCCACTTTGTCTGCGCCGTAGCGCACCACGGCACGTGCTGCCAGTTTGGCGGTCGTCGTGGTCTTGCCTACACCGGTGGGACCGACCAATGCATATACGCCGCCGCGTGCCACGATGTCATCTTGTGGGCGTGCAGTATGCAGATTGTGTGCAAGGATGCGGCGTACCCAAGAGATGTCTGCATCGCTAGGCATCTTGTCCAGCAACAGGCGCGACAAAGCGGGACTGAAACCGACGTTGATGAGGTCACGCAACATGCCGCTGCGTTTCGGGTCTTGCTGCTGCATGTTGGCCCAAGACATACAGGCCATCTGCTCTTGCATCATGTTGTGCATGGATTTGAGTTCGCCCAGCAAGTGATCGGCTGAGAGGGGGCTCTTCTCTGCCTGCATGGTCTGCTGCACTTCTCTTGCGGCGTTCGCTTCGATGACTTTGGCACCTAGCAAGGCGGCTTGATGCATGGCTTGTGGCGACAAGCTCTCTCGCGTCGCATCGACCTTCAGCTCTGTGCAAGGCTTCTCGAAACGCGGAGCTGTCACCCGTGTCTCACTCACGCGAGTCTCGCTCAGATGCGCCAGTTCGGTGCCGGCCATCGCCACGATCTCCACACCCTCGTTCACTTTGCGGTTGGACAGGATGACTGCATCCTCGCCCAGTTCGATGCGTACCAGTTTCAGGGCCTCGCGCGAATTTACCGCGATGAATTTTCTTGCGTTCATGCTCTACCTCCTACCATTGATGTCACCCGTATCGTTTTGAATCCGGGCACTTCTTCATGCGAAATCACTTTGAGTTGTGGCAATGCGCGTTTCAGGAAACGTGCTAACAGATCACGTATGCCGCCGGGCACCAGCAACACCGTTGGCAATCCCATGCGTTCTTGCGCATCGGTCGCTGCGCGAGCTTCGCGCAACAACGTGCTGGCGAGACTGGGCTCGATGGCATTGCCACCTGCCTGTAGCGCTTGGCCAAGTACGTATTCCAATTCTTTGTCCATGCCGATGACTTGTAGCTCCTGCGCCGATGGGTAGAACTGCTGCACGATGGCGGGACCAAGCGCGACACGCACCAGTGCGGTGAGCACGGTCGGGTCTTGTACTTGTGGCGCATGTTCGGCCAAGGTCTCCAAGATGGTGCGCATGTCGCGGATGTGCATACCTTCGTCCAACAGGTTCTGCATCACCTTCTGCACGGTCGATAGCGACAACAACTTCGGTATCAAGTCCTCGGTCAGCTTCGGAGATATCTTGCCAAGGTGATCGATGAGTTGTTGCAACTCCTGACGACCCAACAACTCGGCCGCATGTAGATGGATGAGATGACTCATATGGGTCGCCACCACCGTGCCCGCATCCACCACGGTGTAACCCATGGCTTGTGCTTGGTCGCGCAACGTAGGTTCGATCCAGATGGCAGGCAATCCGAATGCGGGGTCTTTGGTCTGCGTGCCAGGCAATACACCGCTCACACTGCCGGGATTGATCGCCAGCAACAGATGCGAATACGCTTCGCCGATGCCGATCTCCGCACCTTTCAACGTGATGCGATAAGCGGTGGGATGCAGATCCAAGTTGTCACGGATATGCACAGCGGGGGGCAAGAAGCCCATCTCTTGCGTGAATTTCTTGCGGATACCTTTGATGCGACGTAGCAAGTCGCCATCCTGCGATTTATCTACCAAACTGATGAGGCGGTAGCCGACTTCCAATCCCAGCACATCCACTTGTGCCACATCTTCCCAGCTGGCTTCAGGTGCTTCGTTGACCGGCATGACGGTGGACTCGACTTCTTTCTCCTTCTCCTCCGCCTTCTGCGATTGACGAGTCAGGTAGACCGCGAACCAACCCATCGCCGCAGCCAACAACAAGAACACGAAGTGAGGCATACCGGGGATCAGGCCCAGCATGCCGATGATGACTGCAGTGAGGATGATGACCTGTGGGCTGGAGATCAGCTGTTTGGCCAGTTGTTGACCGATGTTCTCATCACTGGAGACGCGGCTGACGACCATACCTGCGGCGGTGGAGATGATGAGCGCTGGGATCTGTGCGACCAAGCCGTCACCAATGGTGAGCATGGTGTAGTTCTTGGCAGCCACCTCGAAAGACAAGTCATGTTGCAACACGCCAATGATCAAACCACCGATGACGTTGATGATCATGATGATGATGCCGGCGACGGCATCGCCGCGCACGAACTTGGAAGCACCGTCCATCGCGCCGTAGAAATCAGCTTCCTGCGCCACTTCGGCACGGCGTTTACGTGCAGCGTCCTCGCCAATGAGACCTGCATTCAAGTCGGCGTCGATCGCCATCTGTTTGCCGGGCATCGCATCCAAGGTGAAACGGGCGCCCACTTCGGCGATACGACCTGCACCTTTGGTGATGACCACGAAGTTGATGACCACGAGGATGACGAACACCACGATGCCGACCGCATAGTTGCCGCCGACCAAAAAGTGACCGAACGATTCGATGACCTTACCAGCCGCATCAGGCCCGGTATGACCTTCCAACAGGACGACGCGAGTAGAAGCCACGTTGAGCGACAGACGCAACAAGGTAGAGATCAGCAACACGGTGGGGAACACCGCGAAATCAAGGGGTTTAGTGGTGTTCATCGCCACCAGCAACACCATGATGGCGAGCGCGATATTGAATGTGAACAGGATGTCGAGCAGGAACGGTGGCAATGGCAACACCATCATCGACAGGATCATCACGATGAGGATAGGGCCCGCCAGTCCGCGCACACCGCCGCGGAACAGAACATCCTTCATGGTTTGAAACATTGGATTCATCACACCCTCTTTTAGCCTACCGGACCTGCCAAATGGCTATCACGGCTTATGGCTATTATCGGGAGGACGCGTCAAATCTAAGGGTGAAATAGAGGGGGATTTGGGGGGTTATTAGGTCTAACAGAACAAATTTAATTTCACGCGAAGGCATGGTGGAAGCTCGGGGAAACCAAAATATAACAGGTGAGTATTTGATTCTCCCCACGACTTCCGCGTCGTGGCTACACATTATTCTGGCGCGTCTTCTGGTCTCTGCGCCGCCGGATCCAACTCTTCAGGAACAGGCAGTTCGGTAGGCATCTGTGGCATCGTTCCGCCTTGTTGTTGGTAACGTTTCAATTGATAGACATAAGCCAACACTTCTGCGACAGCATTGAAGAGCGCTTCGGGAATTGGCTCACCTATGTCGGTATGTTTATGCAGGGCACGCGCCAAAGGTGGCGCTTCTAAGATAGGCACGCGATGTTCGGCAGCGATCTCTTTGATACGGGCTGCTAGCAGATGCGAGCCTTTGGCTACGACGATAGGCGCACGCATCTTGTCTTCACTGTATTTCAAGGCGACCGAGTAGTGGGTCGGGTTGGTCACCACCACATCGGCGGTCGGGATGGCAGACATCATGCGACGACGAGCGATCTCACGTTGCATGCTGCGGATACGGCCCTTGACCTGCGCATCCCCTTCGGTCTCTTTCGATTCCTGCCGCACCTCTTCCTTGGTCATCTTGAGTTTCTTGTGGTGTTCCCACAACTGGAAAGGTACGTCGATGGCGACGATGATGAGCATGCCCATCATGATGGCCGCAAAGCTCCACCAGATGAGTCCGCCCAGATGCGGGATGGAAAGCGTGACTGGCTCACCGATGAGCGACATCACCGACTCCCTGTTGTGCCACACCACCCATGCGCCTATGGTGCCGACGATCAAGGTCTTGCCGATGGCCTTCAGCAGTTCCACCAAGCTGTTCATCGAGAACATACGTCCGATACCAGCGATAGGATCGAGCTTAGAGAATTTAGGTACCAACGCCTTGGTAGAGAACAGCCATCCGTTCATCAGCAACGGTGAGAACGCGGCCACCACCAGCACCAACAATAGGAAGGGAGAGAACACCACCAGGATGTCTATGCCCATGTCACGTAGATGAGGCAACAGCTGCTCGCTGTTGAAGGCCAGTTGGCGATCCAGTGTCAGTCCCTCACGTAACATCTTGACCAAAGCCTGTGCGAAATGAGAACCCATCACCCACAGTCCTGCGCCACCTGCCATCATTACTAGGAAGGTGGTCAGCTCGCGTGATCGCGCGACTTGCCCCTCCTCACGCGCTTTGTCTAGTTTGCGCTGTGAGGGCGATTCCGTTTTTTCGAGGTCGCTGTCTTGGTCTGCCATGTCAAGGAATTAAATATTCGTCGCAAAGCGACTGCGATTGCTCCCTCTCCCTCCGGGGGAGGGTTGCACCCGCAAGGGGTAGGCCGTGGTTGTACGGGGCTGAAGCCCCAACAACACACGCTCGGGTGGGGGAACACACGTTGAATAGGTCACGTTTATTTTGGGTAAGCCTTGTTTCAATACTGCACACAGACATTATGCGAATGCGCTGCCTAGTCAAAGGATTGAAATGGGGGTATTTTCCACCTTTGATGGGAGGATGACCTTGCTGGCGCATGGCTAACATGCGATTCACTGGTAAATCCTCCTCAAGCAGTCGGCGGATGTGCCGATAGGCCTAAAACAAACTAAAACAAAGAAATTGTCTGGAGGAGCAACATGAAAAGACAGATCACCCCGACCACGATTGAAAAAGTGATGCGTGAAGACGACTTCATCGTCTCCATGACCGACACCAAAGGTCGCATCACCTATGGCAACCGCATCTTCATCGAATTCTCGGGTTACTCAGAGCATGAACTGCTCGGGACGCAGCACAACATCATCCGCCACCCTGACATGCCGCGCGCGGTGTTCAAGTTGTTATGGGACAAGATACAAAACAAAGAGGAGTGTTTTGCCTACGTGAAGAACATGTCGAAGGATGGCAGTTTCTACTGGGTGTTCACCAATGTGACGCCGACCTTCAACCCAGCAGGTGAGATCACTGGTTATTTCTCGGTTCGACGCAAACCGAAGCTCAGCGGCATCGAAGCGGTGACTCCGCTGTATGCCGCCATGCTGGAAGCGGAGCAAAAAGCTGGCCCCGCCAATGCTATCGAAGCCTCGACCAAGCTCTTGGTCGACGTACTCAAACAAAAAGGAATGAGCTATGACGAACTTGTCCTTGCAATCTAGGATATCCGCCCTGCTGTGGGCACTCTCCTTCGGCACGCTGGCCACCATTCTGACCAGCTTCTATCTGCATGGGTTCGATGCAGTGATGCTGATCTTCTTAGCTGTCGGTGTCGCGGTGGCTATTTGGGGACATTTGGAAGCCAAGAAATGGCTATCGCCACTACCCAAACTGGAAGCCGTCATCCACGAAGTGGCTGAGGGTAAGTTCAACAGCCGCGTCACTGGCATCTCGGATAGTAAAGATGACATCAGCCTGTTGTGCTGGGACATCAACGACATGCTGGATCAACTCGCTGCTTTCTTCCGCGAACAAGAGACCAGCTTCCGCTCTAACCTGCATGGGGATTTCTCACGCAACGCCATGAATGCAGGCATGCATGGCGGTTTCAAAAAAGGGCTGACCAATCAGAACATCCTGCTGGAAGGGATGACACAACAGAAACTTGCAGCGATGCGCAATCGCATCTTATCCAACGCACACAGCCTCAATACAGAGAATCTTCTAAAGAATCTAGTCTCCACCCAGACCGACCTAAAATCCATCACTGACAATATGTCCGCCCTTGCCACCCTTTCCCGCCGCACCCGCGAGGATGCTGAGGAGAGTCAGAGCTCGGTTAAGGATGTGGTGGGTCGTTTGTCCGGCATCGTGGAAGGGGTGAACCATGCGAATGCCGCCATCACCCAACTCAATGAACGCAGTAGCGAGATCAACAAAGCAGTCGGCCTCATCACTTCTATCGCCGACCAAACCAATCTGCTTGCACTGAACGCTGCCATCGAAGCGGCGCGTGCGGGTGAGGCAGGACGTGGCTTTGCCGTCGTGGCGGATGAAGTGCGCAAGTTAGCTGAGAACACCAAGAACGCCTCTGAATCCATCGGCAAGATCATGCTGATGTTGCAAGACGAGGCTTCCAAGATGCTGACCGACTCGGAAGAGATGCACGAGATCGCGAACTCATCACAAGGTGCCATCAGCAAACTGGAACAGAAGTTCGGCCAGTTCTACGAATCCGCTGTCACCACCATGACCAGTGCTCGTTACGCACAAGATCTGAGCTTCGCCTCACTGGTGAAGGTCGATCACGTAATCTACAAACAACGTGCGTATGTGTTGATCAACGAACCGAACAATGAAGAATTCAAGAAGACGGTCAGTGTCGATCATCAGGGATGCCGTTTAGGCAAATGGTATGAAGGGGCCGGCAAAGAAGTGTTCGGCGACACCCCCTCCTTCCGCAAGTTACTCGACCCGCACAGCAAAGTACATAGCTCCGTACATCATATGCTGCATCTGATGACTGGCAAATGGGAGCACGATGAAACGATGCAGGACAAGATCATCGAGACCTTGCAAAACGCGGAACGCGCCAGCCTTGAAGTGATGAACATCCTCGACCAGATCGTGATCGAGAAGCATCCCCAATCCAGTCAAAAAAATTGATCTGAATATGCAGAGCGGCGATCAAAGGTCGCCGTCCTCTGTTCACCTCACTCTTTCGTACACCGTCTGGCCACGTAGCCTAAAATAGGCAGCGGCGTGGTTGAAGTTCTCAGAGTGACCCGCGAACAACAATCCATCCGAGCGCATTAGCGGCGCGAACTTCTTCAAGACGGACAGCTGCGTGTCCTTATCGAAATAGATCATCACATTGCGGCAAAAGATACCATCCAACTGTCCGTGTATGGGATAGCTGGCGTCTTGTAGATTGATGCGTTTGAATTCGATCATGCGCTGCAACTCAGGTCGCACCAAGAAGCATCCTGCATCGGCGGGTGTGAAGAAACGTTCGATACGCTCTGGCGACAACTTCGACACAGCATCCGCTTTGTAACGCCCCTCGCGCGCGCTAGTCAGCACAGCACTATCCAGATCAGAGGCGATGATGCTGACTGAATGGTTATATCCGCCCATGGCCTCGACCACGGTGATGGCCATGGAATAGGCCTCCTCCCCCGTCGAACAAGCTGAGCACCACAGCTGTATAGGGTGGGATCTATCTAGCTTGCGCAGATGTTCTGCCAAAAGAGTGAAGTGGTGTGCCTCACGAAAGAAGGAAGTGAGATTGGTGGTGAGCGAGTTGGTGAAAGCTTCCCACTCCGCATCATTCTTGCGTTGCAGGAAGGCGAGATACTCTGCGAACGTCTTTATCCCTGTCGCACGCAAACGTCGCGCGAGACGACTATAGACCAGCTCTCTCTTGCTATCGGCGAGTGCGATGCCCGCATAGTCATGGATGAGCTTGCGGATATGCTGAAAGTCTTGATCAGTGAATTGGAATTCGCGTGTGTGTGGCATGTTACTTTGTCACTCCCGCCCATCGGTGGACTCATGATGGACCAACCTGCAGTCAGGCGGGAACAACTGAACCTTTGATCCCCTCATCCAGGCGCATGACACAAGAGACTGTTATCACCTTCTCCAGCGATAGCGATACGTTCTAGAGCCGCCAATACCGCCATGCTATCGGATTCCATCTTGGCGATAAGTTCCATCCCGCGTAGTGGCTCCCCTGCATGGAAGGCAGATACAGCTTCTTTACCATTCTGGTGGAAACTCTGGTGCGGATTGGCCACGGCTTGATAGCCATCCAATTTTGCAAAGCAATCTTTGCCCTCGCCTTCGAAATACCATTTACCAAGACGACATCCTGTGTGCGACGAAAAACTGTCGGCCTTGCGATCGGAAATCTTCATGAACACCTTGTATATCTCGAATTTGTACAAGATGTGATCGATCTTGGCGACTTCGACGAAGCTACGCAACGCCGCCGCCGAGATAGTGCATTCCATGGTGTGTGAGAGATCTAGCAGATGCTTCATGTTCTCCATCACATTGCCCACATCC
Organism: Sideroxydans sp.; assembly: GCA_041752675.1. Lineage (GTDB taxonomy): Bacteria > Pseudomonadota > Gammaproteobacteria > Burkholderiales > Gallionellaceae > Sideroxyarcus. The sequence continues at coordinate 8,240 of JBGSWB010000177.1, forward strand.
GTGCTGAATGCCTTTGATTTCTCCGCCCATGCCTCCATCTGCGTCTTGGCTGTGTTCGTCTCGGTTTGGATGGCATTGACGATGACAGAGATCTCACTAGTGGCTTTGGCGGTACGTTCAGCCAACTTGCGGACCTCATCCGCCACAACAGCAAAACCACGGCCTTGCTCGCCTGCACGTGCAGCCTCGATAGCCGCATTCAACGCCAGCAAGTTGGTCTGATCGGCGATCTCTTTGATGAGTTGCACGATGCTGCCGATCTGTGCGGCACGCTCGGTCAGCCCTTGTACGTTCTTTGATGTTTTCAAGGTATCGCCTGAAAGCGCTTCCAGACTGCCCGCGATGTTCATCACGGCTTCACGGTTCTTCACGGAAACGTCAGCCGCTTCGATGGCGTGTTGCTTCTCTTCACGCAGTGCATTTGCTGCTGCGGCTTGGGATTGCTGCAAGGAAATGAAGGACTCACCAAAGCCCTGCATGTTGCCGTAGATCTGATCGGCCACTAGGCACGCAGTCTTCGCACCCTTAGTTTCTTCACGCAAGACATTCTGCTCAGACTCTAGCCTAGCCAGCTCCGCGCGCAATGTCGCGATATCTCGCTCATTCTCGACCAAGCGTAGTAGTGCGACTTGATGATCTTGCTTTAATTTTCCGCCAAACATA
>JBGSWB010000178.1:0-2342 GCA_041752675.1 Sideroxydans sp.
TGGTTGGATCAATATCTACCTCAAGTGGGCGCAATGGTGTCTGCACAATCGCAAGACGACACTGGTGGTCACGGCGGTCTTTTTCTTCGGTTCGTTCGGTTTGGCGGGGACGTTGGAGACCGCGTTCCAGCCCAAGGACAATCAATCGCAGACGCAAGTCATCATCACCTTGCCACCGGGTAGCAAGTTCGAGCAGACCTACGCCATGGCTGAACGTGCACGTGAGATCGTCGAGCGTAATCCCAATGTGATCTTGGTCTACACGGCTATCGGTGGTGGTGGTGCAGGTGGTAATGCCTTCGAGCCGACGGGAGCAGCCGAAGCACGCAAGGCGACTTTGTCCATCCAACTCAAAGAACGTGACGAGCGTCCTAAGAAGCAGATCATCGAAACGGCATTGCGTGATTCATTGATGGAGTTGCCCGGCGTGCGAACCAAAGTGGGCTTGGGCTCTTCTGCCGACAAGTACCAGTTGGTGTTGACCAGCGAGAACGGCAAGTTGTTGGAAGAGACCGCGCTCAAAGTGGGACAGGAATTGCGCATCATCCTCGGTATCGGCAACGTGGTGTCTAACTCCAGCATCTTGCGGCCTGAGGTGGTGGTGCGCCCCGATTTTGCCAAAGCGGCGGATCTTGGGGTGACCTCGGCTGCCATTGCGGAAACCTTGCGCGTGGCGACCAATGGCGACTATGACCAGTCTTTGGCCAAGCTCAATCTACCCGAGCGTCAAATACCCATCGTAGTCAAGCTGCAAGACGACTCACGCCAGAACATCGACCTGTTGTCGCGCCTCGTGGTGCCAGGTTCGCGCGGTCCGGTGATGTTGGGCAATGTGGCGACACTGAGTATCGAGAGTGGGCCGGCGCAGATCGACCGTTATGATCGCCAGCGCAACATCACCTTCGATGTGGAGTTAGCGGGACAACCGATGGGTAAGGTACAGGAAGCGGCGCTCGCGCTACCTTCCGTCAAGAACATGCCAAGCGGTGTGCAGATCGCACCGATCGGTGATGCGGAGGCCATGCAGGAGTTGTTCGCTAGCTTCGGTATCGCGATGTTCACTGGGGTGATGTGTATCTATATCGTGCTGGTGTTGCTGTTCAAGGACTTCATCCAGCCTGCGACCATCCTGTGGGCGCTCATCTTGTCCATCCCCGGCGCTTTCCTTGCGCTGTTCTTGACCAATAGCGCCATTTCGATGCCATCCATGATCGGCATCATCATGTTGATGGGCATCGCGACCAAGAACTCCATCTTGCTGGTGGAATACGCCATCGTGTCACGCAGGGATCGAGGTATGAACCGCTCCGAGGCCTTGCTGGATGCGTGTAAGAAGCGCGTGCGCCCCATCGTGATGACGACCTTGGCGATGGCGGCGGGTATGTTGCCCGTGGCGATGGATATGGGCTTGGGCGATGGCAGTTTCCGCTCACCCATGGCGATCGTGGTCATCGGTGGCCTGATCACTTCCACCTTCCTCAGTCTATTGGTCATCCCCATCGTCTATACCTATGTGGACGATTTCATCGTTTGGTTAAAGAGCAAGGTGGATAAGCTGCGCGGCGTGGTGGTCGGGCAAGTAAGTTGAAGTTTAAGGAATTCGGCGGTTGAGGCGATTCAGGGCTGTTGTTATACTGCCCCGAATCGCACCAGCAGAAGATGTATACAGGAACAAGGAGAGAAGAGATGAACTTGGAACAATTGCGCTTCAATATGATCGAGCAACAGATTCGCCCATGGGATGTGCTCGACCCGAAAGTACTGGATCTGCTGAAGTTGGTGCGCCGCGAACAATTCGTTCCTGCTGAGAGTAAAGCCCTTGCTTTCATGGATATCGACGTGCCTTTGGGCCACGGTGTCTCTATGTGGCAACCCAAGATCGAGGCGCGTGCTTTGCAGGCATTGGATCTGCAACCGACGGACAGCGTGCTGGAAGTGGGTACGGGCAGCGGACATCTGACCGCCTTGTTGGCAAGACTGGCTGGGCAAGTGACCAGCGTCGAGATCGTGCCAGAATTGAGTGCCCTCGCTGCGCGCAATCTCGCGACCCATCACATCGGTAATGTGACGTTGCAGATCGGTGATGCAGCCAATCAATGGGGCGAAGCTGAATACGACGCTATCGCGCTCACGGGCTCAGTGCCGATGATCCCAGAGGCATACAAGAACCAACTGAAAGTCGGCGGTCGCTTGTTCGCTATCGTGGGTGATGCCCCCGCCATGCAAGCGCAACTGATCACGCGTGTCGCAGCTGATCGCTTCGAGACTAAGGTGTTGTTCGAAACAGCCGTGGCGCCGTTGCAGAATGCGACACAGCCGCAGCGTTTCGTATTCTGATCTAA
>JBGSWB010000179.1:0-7333 GCA_041752675.1 Sideroxydans sp.
CCGAGCGGCACCGTGGTGTATGTCACCGATGCTTCACGCGCCGTGGGCGTGTGCAGCAACTTGTTGAGCGACACCCTGCACGACGATTACGTGGCCGAGATCAAAGCCGACTACCAAGCTGCGCGTGAGCAACACGAAGGCAAGAAGAGCAAAGCGAGTTATGTAACGTTGGCGGAAGCACGCAAACATGGCCTGAAGACCGACTGGAAGAAAGTCACCCCACCCAAACCCAAACTGCTGGGCGTGCAGAAGCTGGAGAATTACCCGCTCGACATCTTGGTCGATTTCATCGACTGGACGCCGTTCTTCCAAGCATGGGAGCTGGCAGGTCGTTACCCGAAGATACTCGACGACAAAGTGGTAGGAGTGGAAGCGCGCAAACTGTTCGCCGATGCACAAGCCATGTTGCATAAGATCGTCAAAGAGAAATGGCTCAGCGCGAATGCCGTTTTCGGCTTGTTCCCCGCCAACACAGTGAACAGCGACGACATCGAGATCTACACAGACGACAAGCGTAACAACGTAGCGATGACTTGGCACAACCTGCGCCAGCAAACGAAGAAGCCCGCCGATATCCCCAACTACTGTTTAGCCGATTACATCGCACCCAAAGACAGCAAAGTGAAGGACTACATCGGCGGTTTCGCCGTCACCACCGGCATCGGTATCGACGCGCGCGTGGCGGAATTCGAGAAACAGAACGACGACTACAGCGCCATCATGCTGAAAGCCTTGGCGGATCGATTGGCCGAAGCCTTCGCCGAGCATCTGCACCTGCGTGTACGTCGCGAGTTCTGGGGCTACGCCGCAGATGAGGCATTGAGCAACGACGACATCATCGCCGAAAAATATCGCGGCATCCGCCCTGCGCCCGGTTATCCCGCTTGCCCAGAGCACAGCGAGAAAGGGCCGTTGTTCGAAATGCTGCAAGCACCAAAGAACGCAGGCATCACGCTCACCGAGAGCTTCGCCATGTTGCCCACTGCCGCAGTCAGCGGCTTCTACTTCTCGCATCCGGAAGCGAAATACTTTGCGACCGGTAAGGTGGATAAGGATCAGGTTGTGGACTATGCCAAGCGTAAGGGTTGGACGTTGGAAGAGGCCGAGCGGTGGTTGGCGCCGGTGTTGAGTTACTAATTCTGACTAGAGTTTGTGATGAATAAGCAAAAATACTCAAGAAGTTTTAAGGTGGCACGCCAAACAAGCTCTAACTTTATGTTGGACAACATCGACAGTAAACATTTACGGGGGGGTTAATGTTCAGACTTCACGCGGCCAATTTCTTGCAGTTGAAAATGAAATACACATGCGCTACGGTGATTCTAATGCTAGCGTCGATAATGCCTTTCTCCGCTGTTGCTGGTGAAAAAGCGAAGCCAGATTCAAATCGAAGCACAGAAGTAAAGAAGCTTTCCTTTGAACAACAACGTGACGCTGCTATACAGCAGATAACCGAGTTCGAAAAGAAAGTACGCGAGATAGATCCGAAGGCTGCGCCCAAGTTACGAAGGTTGCGGTATGCAATGCCAGAGGTGGCGAATACATTTCCGCCTGAACAGTGGCGAAAGCAGGTTGAATTCCTTTATTTGTCGATCACGATGATTGATGAGATGTCATCGCTAGATGACCCAGACAGCATCCTAAGCAAATACTTTTCCGATGAAGAAAAGCGTGCTCCGAATGACATAACAAAGGCGCAATTCAATGAGCGCCAAGCCTTGCTTGATCGCCGTTTCGACGAACTTCAGAAGATGCTGGAATCTGGCTCAATCGACCTGACGGAACACGCCGCCAGAGCTCTTGCAGTTGCGCTTATCTATTATCCGAATGATCGGCAATTTATCGCCCTGCGACGCTACAAACTTGATCTTGCAATGCAATTAAAGCAGGGCGTTATAGACCAAGCCAAGTTCGACATGCTGTGGAGCATCAGGCGAAACGCCTACAACGACAACAGAGCTCAACAACAAACTGAAGAACAAGCTGCTAGAGATCGTCAAGAGTGGGAAGAAAGTAGACAGCGGTGGTCAAATGCTCTGGGGGGCATTGCTGATGGCATCCGTTCTTCTCGCCCTGCCCCTTCAGTAAATTGCACCACAACTGCGCTTGGTGGCACTGTATATACGAATTGCCGATAACAGCCCGCATAGGATGGATTGAGCAATGTGTTCCCATCGCATGAAATGTTGGGTATCGCTACGCTCCATCCAACCTACAGTTTTCTGACAAATTATTACTATCAACTAGAAAGAGAAATATGACCGACCTCATCAAAACCGACATCAATCTAGGCGAAGGCGCCGAAGCACAAGCCGGACAAACCGTCATCGTGCACTACACCGGCTGGCTGTTCGACGAGAGCGCTGAAGGTAACAAGGGCACGAAGTTCGATAGCTCTCTCGACCGCAATGATCCTTTCTCCTTCCCACTGGGTGGCGGGCGGGTCATCAAGGGTTGGGATGAAGGCGTGGCAGGTATGAAAGAAGGCGGTCAGCGCACTTTGGTGATTCCGCCGGAGATGGGTTATGGCCCGCGCGGTGCGGGTGGTGTGATCCCGCCGAATGCGACGCTGGTGTTCGACGTGAAGCTGCTCAAGGTCATCAAGACCGACATGGTGGACACCAAGGTCGGTGATGGTGAGGAAGCGCACGAAGGGCAGCATGTGACGGTGCATTACACCGGTTGGTTGTTCGATAAGAACGCAGCAGACAACAAGGGCACGAAGTTCGACAGCTCGCGCGACCGCGATGAGCCTTTCGACTTCCCGTTAGGCATGGGCCATGTCATCCAAGGTTGGGACATGGGCGTGCAAGGCATGAAGGTGGGCGGTCAACGCACCTTGGTCATCCCACCTGAGATGGGCTATGGCCGTCGCGGCGCGGGCGGTGTCATTCCTCCGAATGCGACCTTGGTGTTCGAGGTCGAGCTGTTGGCTGTGGAATAAATGACAGCGATGAATCTGATCTCGAAACTATCACTCGCGCTGTTGTTGTCGGCCTCTTTCATCACTACCGCCTGCTCGCAGCAGGACCTCACCCCTATGGAGATAAGCAACGTGACTGAACTCATCAAGAAAGACATGACCAAGGGCGAAGGCGCCGAGGCCAAAGCAGGTCAACAGGTGAGCGTGCATTACACCGGTTGGCTGTATGACGAGAAAGGCGTGGAGAACAAGGGAAAGAAGTTCGACAGCTCACGCGATCGTGGCACGCCGTTCGAGTTCTCGCTCGGTGCAGGTGAGGTCATCAAGGGATGGGATGAGGGCGTGCAAGGCATGAAGGTGGGTGGCAATCGCACACTCATCATTCCGCCCGCGATGGGCTACGGCAAACGCGGTGCGGGTGGTGTCATCCCGCCGAATGCGACGTTGGTGTTCGATGTCGAGTTGCTTGGCTTGAAGTGAGACACCGGCCGACACTCAATTCAACGTTGGCTCTGCACCCTTAGGAAACAACACCCACATGCGGCCGCTCTGTCTCATGCGGCCCGCTTTGCTTCCGGCGATGTCGCCGAATCCCCAGAAGAAATCTGCACGCACTGCGCCCTTGATGGCGCCGCCCGTGTCTTGTGCGAACACGAGGCGGTTGAGCGGCTCATTACTATTTGGTTGTGTGGAGGCGAGGAAGACGGGCACCCCGAGTGGGATGCTGCTACGGTCAACGGCGATGCTGTATTCGTTGGTGAGCGGCACGCCCAATGCGCCGAGCGGGCCAGACAGGTTGTCGGGTAGTTCGCGGAAGAACACGTAGCTGGGGTTGTGCCCGAGCAGGATGGGTAGGCGATCAGGGTTCTTCTCCGCCCACTCCTTGATGCCTTGCATCGAGGCTTCTTCCGGCTTCAGTTCTCCCATGTCGATTAACTTGCGCCCGATGGATGCGTAGGGGTGTCCGTTCTGATCCGCATAGCCGATCTTGGCGCGCGTGCCATCTTCCAGTTCGATACGTCCCGAACCTTGTATCTGCAAGAAGAACAATTCCACCGCATTGCCCACGTAGAACAATTCCTTGCCGCGCAGTGCGGTGGCGTTTCCTGCATCCACTTCGGCGCGATTGAAATAGGGTACGACACGTTTCCCTTGCAGACGCGCACGCACGATCTTGCCTCTGAACTGTGGGAACAATTCGCTCATGTCCACTTCCAGCATGTCATCGGGTGGGGCGTAGATGGCATGTGGGAAGGTCTTGCTGCGGGTGCGACTGCCTTTGATCAGCGGTTCGTAATAGCCGGTGATGAGGCCGGTGTCAGTGCCATCTGGGTTGAGCACTTGATAAGGCGTGAACCATGTCTCGTAGAAGGTGCGCTGTGCCAGCAGGTCGTCCTTGTCTATCTTGTCGGCGGCGGCACAGATGGGTAGCCACACCGGTTTCAGCTTGAGTGCGCGGCAACTTTGTTGCAGGGCAGGCCACGAGGCAGGTAGCTCTTGCGATAGCCAATCGGGCAGCGCCGACCATTCACTCAGCAGATAGTCCGGCGAAGTCTTGCCGACCGGTTTGATCGGCTCGGTGATGACAGGGGGAGTAGGTGGGCAGACAGGTGGTTGTTGCGTCTGGCAGGCGGATAGTCCGACTGCCGCGCACAACATCAACCCTATCGGTTTGCTTAAATAAGAACGCTTCATCAATGCAACACGCGCGGGATGCTCAATACGAACTGCTGTACCGGCACGTTGAAGATACCGCCATCCAGCACCTGCATCTGATAGCTGCCCGACATGGTGCCTACTTGTGTCGCCAGCACCGTGCCGCTGGAATATTCGAAGTGGTCACCCGGTTTGATGATGGGTTGTTCGCCCACCACACCTTTGCCTTTCACTTCTTGCACGTGGTTGTTGGAATCAGTGATGACCCAGTGGCGATGCAGCAGTTGTACAGGGTGCTCGCCTTGGTTGGTGATGGTGATGGTGTAAGAGAAGACGTGGCGGTTTTCGGCCTCATCGGACTGGTCGGCGAGGTAACGTACCTGAACGGCAACGTGGACCTTGTATTTGTTGATATCTTCCATCGCCGCATTTCACCGTATTTTGCTCACGATGACAAGCGCGGTGCGAGTTTCGGGTAAAATGCGCCCTTCCAAATTTCAAACTCTAAGGATCAAATCATGGACTATCAGATCGCCCCTTCGATTCTCTCTGCTAACTTTGCACGCTTGGGCGAAGAAGTCGACAACGTTCTCGCTTCCGGCGCAGACATCGTTCACTTCGACGTGATGGACAACCACTATGTGCCTAACCTAACCATCGGTCCTTTGGTTTGCGAAGCATTGCGCAAGCATGGCGTGACGGCAGACATCGACGTTCACCTGATGGTGAAGCCGGTTGATCGCATCATCCCTGACTTCGCAAAAGCAGGCGCGACCTACATCACGTTCCACCCAGAAGCTTCCGAGCACATCGACCGCACCATCGGCCTCATCAAAGAGTTGGGTTGCAAGGCCGGTCTGGTATTCAACCCAGCGACACCTTTGGACATCTTGGAATACACATTGCCTAAATTGGACATGGTTCTGTTGATGTCTGTGAACCCAGGCTTCGGTGGTCAGAAGTTCATCCCTCACGTATTGGACAAAGCACGCCAAGTGCGCAAGATGATCGACGCGGGTGGCTACAAGTGCCGTCTGGAGATCGACGGTGGTGTTGGCCCAGCGAACATCAAAGAAGTGGCTGAAGCAGGCGTGGATACCTTCGTGGCTGGCTCTGCCGTGTTCGGCAAGAAGAACGCCGCTGACAAGAACCACTACAACACCATCATCGCTGAGATGCGTGCTGAGTTGGCGAAGGTCGGTAAGTAATCAATGAGCTTCAAGGACTTCCCGCTCCCTGTCGCCGCCATCGTCATCGATCTGGACGGTACGCTTCTGCATACCGCGCCAGAGTTGGCGGAATCGGCGAACCGCATGTTGCGTGACATGGGCCGTCCTGCCGTGTCGCAAGACTTGCTGATGAGCTACATCGGTAACGGCATCCACTGGTTGGTCAAGCGTGCGCTCACAGGCGACATGCATGCAGAGCCGGATGCGGCGTTATTCGACAAGGCATTGCCCATCTTCGAGAAGCATTACACCGAGCTGTTGTTGCAGAGCAAACCGTTTCCCAACGTGATCGCGGGTTTGGATGCAATGAAGGCGGCGGGATATCGCTTGGGTTGTATCACCAACAAAGTCGAGCGTTACACCAATCCATTGCTCAAAGGCATCGGCATGGCGAAATACTTCGAAATCGTGTTGGCGGGAGATACCTTGCCCGAGAAGAAACCACACCCCATGCCTTTGTTGCACGCGTCTAAGTTCTTCGGCTGTCCTATCGAGCAATTGCTGTTGGTCGGCGATTCACTCAGCGATGCACAAGCCGCACGTGCCGCTGGTTGTCCCATCATCTGCGTGCCCTACGGTTACAACCACGGCGAGCCTGTCGAGACGTTGAATGTGGATGCGGTCATTCCCGATCTGACCGGTGTGTTGCCACTCATCAAACGAGCATAAAAAATGACATACCGATTCCTGAAAACGACTGATTGGCGATGGTGAACAGCAACAACTAGTTCGCTATCACCCTCAATTATTTTTAGGAGTCGTTCATGTTGTCACCTATTTCAGAACAAGAGTTTCTCGCGCTTGCCAAGCAAGGCTATAACCGCATCCCTTTGGTCGCGGAGTCTTTCGCCGACCTCGATACACCCCTCTCGCTCTACCTCAAACTGGCTAACAAGCCATTCAGCTATCTGCTGGAATCGGTGCAAGGGGGCGAACGTTTCGGACGATATTCCTTCATCGGTTTGCCTGCTGAGACGCGCATCACCGTGCGTGGCAAACAGGTCACTTTGACCACGCCGAAGGGCGAGAGCAAACAGGATGTAGAGAATCCGCTGGATTACATCAGCGCATATCGAGCGCAGTTCAAGGTCGCGCCGCTGTCTGGTTTGCCCCGTTTCACGGGCGGTCTGGCCGGCTATTTCGGTTACGACACCGTGCGCTACATCGAGCCGCGTCTGGCTAAGACGGTGAAGAAGGATGTCATCGGCACGCCGGACATCTTGCTCATGCTCACCGAGCAACTGGCGGTGGTGGACAACCTTTCCGGCAAGCTCACCTTCATCGTGTATGCCGACCCAGCGCAAGATGATGCCTATGCCGTCGCACGTGAACGTCTGCGTGAACTCATTGGCATGATGCGTCTGCCGGTCGAGATCCCTTACGCGCCGCCCTCAAAAGCGGTCGAAGCGAAGTCCGAGTTCGGCGAGGCTGCGTTCAAAGCGGCGGTAGAAAAGTCCAAGCACTACATCTTCGACGGCGACATCATGCAGGTCGTGTTGTCGCAGCGCATGTCGCAACCTTTCCC
>JBGSWB010000180.1:0-24336 GCA_041752675.1 Sideroxydans sp.
CAGTTGTTCAGCGATGTCCACATACTCACAGCCACCGTAGTAACGCTTGGCGGGATAACCTTCCGCATATTTGTTGGTGAGTTGGCTGCCTTGAGCTTCCATCACTGCTGGGCTGGTATAGTTTTCCGAAGCGATCAGCTCTATGTGATCTTCTTGACGCTTGGTTTCTTGTTGAATTGAGTTCCACAATTCGGGATCGACGACAGCAAGGGTGTTTTTACGCGAGAACATGGCAAGCCTTCCAGATAAAGGTGAACAAAGAAAGGCGCGCATTTTATCACGCCGACCACCCCTGCCGCAGACAAGAAAACGCCGCCCATGGAGGGCGGCGTGACTGGGCAAAACGAGGTGTCACCTAGGCGCTTCGAACATCATCGGCACGTCCCATGTGTCGGTGACGCCACCGCTGAACACTTGACGTACCCGCATGAAATATTGCCCCGGCTTAGGGCGGGCGATCTCGACCAAGTTATCGGAGGTCTTCACATCCAGCATGGGGCTATTGAATTGTTGGTTGTCGGCGATCTGCACCTGATAGCCGCCCCCCTCTTTACGTCCCACCCAGCGCAGTTGTAGGCCGCTGCCCGTGACGTACACCTTGGTCATCGCGAATTTACGAGGAGGCACATTGACTGAGAACGAGACCGTGGCCTCGCGCCCCTGCAGACCATGACTATCCACCGCCCTCAAGCGCAGCCAATAACGGCCATTCGGCAGATCGGTCAGAATGACCTTGCGGTTCTTAGTGCGCACCGACACCAGATGGTCGAAGAATTCCTCATCGCGCGCCAACTCGCCAAAGAATCCAGTCGCCCCATCCTGCTCGGGCATGACCCACTGGATGTAGGGCGTGTCGAATGCGGTCGGTAAAACAGGGAACGTGGGCGGCGGCAACAGATCGATCACTTCGGCGGCATGTTCGCCGTCCGCGACCGAGCCCTGACCGCCCGCCAATGCCAGCACTATCGGCGTCTTTTGCGCATCGTAGCTGACAAGACCTTGTTCGATCTCGGCGTAGGCACGCCCCCCTTCTTCGCGCATACGGAAATGCGTTCCGCGTACGCCTATCGTCGCAGTCTTGGCACGTATCGCCAGATCGGCGGTACCTTCCGGGTATTTCTTTTTGAACGCCTCGATCTGTCCGGTCACCAATCTGAACAAGGACGTGAACGCATTGCCTTGCTTACGTTCGAGCTTCTCGACCTCGACCTCGGCATCTTCCATCATGTTCAGCAGTGAACCGTCTGGCATACGCATGCGCAGAGCAGAACCCGTCGCTGTCTTTAGCTTTGCGCCCTGAGTCACCTCATCACCAACTTGTAACAGCCTGCCATCTGCAGTGACTTCACCCGTCAAGGCTTCGATCTTGAGCTTACCCATGCGCGCCTTCAACCACGGCAGTTGGATACTCAGATGCTGCCCTGGCTCGATGCGATTCGCGTCTGCGAGCTGGTTGTACTTGGCCACGTCTTTCCAGCGTTTTGAATGATCCAACATCTCGTTCGCCAACTTACCTAAGGTATCGCCAGACTTCACCTCATAGACATAATCCGAAGCCTGATTGACCGCTTCGTCGGCGAATACGAACTGACTGACGAACAGCCCCAACAACAATGCAACAACCTTCATACTCCCACTCCTCATTTCACTCAACTTCCGGCGATAGACATACGTTCCACCAACACCGACCCGCATTGGCGTGACCCTTGGATCAATACGTCATTACCGATCTCCACGATCTGCTTGTACATCTCTTTCAAATTACCGGCGATGGTGATCTCTTCGACAGGGAACTGTATCTCGCCGTGTTCGACCCAAAAACCCGCCGCACCGCGCGAATAATCGCCAGTGACGGGATTGACTCCGTGTCCCAACAATTCGGTGACCACCAATCCGCGCTGCATCTTGCGCAACAGACCAGCAAAATCCAGATCACCGTGACGCACGACTAGATTGTGTGTGCCGCCAGCATTACCCGTGGTCTGCATCCCCAATTTGCGTCCGCTGTAACTACCCAAAAAATATCCACGCAACATTCCGTCTTCCACGATGGTGCGACGCTGCGCACGCACGCCTTCATCATCGAACACACTGCTCGCCAAACCGCGCGGGATATCTGGGATGTCATCGATGCGCACGATGTCGGAGAAGACTTGTTTATCCATCTGATCCAACAAGAAGGAGGATTTGCGGTACAGACTGCCGCCACTGACCGCCCCCACGAAGTGGCCGAACAGACTGGCAGCGATAGGCGCCTCGAATAGGACGGGGCATTGCGTAGTGGCCAATTTGCGTGCTTTCAAACGGCGCACGGTGCGCTCGGCGGCGATGCGACCGATCTCGTCCACACGTAATATCTCTTTGGCATCGCGCGCTACGCTGTACCAGTAGTCACGCTGCATCCCGTCGCCCTTGCCACCGATGACGGAACAACTCACGCTATGGCGCGAAGCAGGATAGCCACCGACGAACCCCAAGCTGTTGGCATGGATGAAGTTCGATTCATTCACATTGACGCTCGCGCCCTCGGAATTGACGATGCGCTTGTCTGTCTTGAAGGCCGCTTCTTCGCACTCACAAGCCAACTCGATGGCTTGCTCGACACTCAACTGCCACGGGTGATAGAGGTCTAGATCTGGGAATCTCGTCGCCAGCATGTCCTTTTCTGGCAAGCCCGCACAATCGTCTTCAGCGGTGAAGCGCGCGATATTGAGCGCCGCATCCACCGTGTCACGCACCGCTTGCGGGGAAAAGTCGGAGGTGCTGGCATTGCCGCGCTTTTGCCCCAAGAACACGTTGACACTCAGTCCCTTGTCGCGGTTGTATTCGATTGTCTCGACCGCGCCTTGACGCACGCTGATGGTCTTACCTAAGCCTTCCGAGACATCACACGCACTGGCTGATGCGCCTTGTTTCTTGGCGTAAGCAACGATATCTGCTGCCAATTGAGTCAAGTTAGACTGCTTCGAAGATGATGATTTTGCGGAGGGATGCATAAATTTTGGTCAAGGGAAACCTGCAAGGGCGCTATCATAACAACATCCTTTGTTATTCCAGAATAGATGATGAGACCGCACCAACAACACGAAGACGACTTGGAAGAGTTGCCCCCCAGCAAGACCAAGATCAAGAAACAGATGATCGAACTGCAAGAGTTAGGCGAAGTGATCGCCAACTTGCCCAAGGATAAGCTACGCCAATTGGAGCTTCCCGAGAATCTGATGGAAGCCTGCACCGAATATAAACGCATCACCAAGTTCGGCGCCATCAAACGCCAGATGCTCTACATCGGACGCTTGATGCGCGATATCGATACTGCGCCCATCCTGGCCAAGATGGAAGCGTGGAGTGGCACCTCACGCCAACATACCGCCTGGTTGCACCAAGTCGAGCAATGGCGCGACCGTTTGATCGAAGACGACGATGCCCTGACCGAATTGCTGGCCGCCTACCCCGAGGCAGACGCACAACATCTGCGCAACTTGATTCGCAATGCGAAAAAAGAAAAAGAACTTGCGAAGCCGCCAAAGAATTACCGCGAGATTTTCCAAGTGTTGAGAGAGATCATTCCGCAACCATGACATCCAAGATCAGCGTTCGGGCGGCTTGGCGACACTCCCCGCACCTGAGGGCTACGCCCTGCCGTGTCCGTATCGCCCCACCAAAGAACTATCGCGAGATATTCCAAGTATTGAGAGAGATCATCCCCCAACCATGAGTTCGGTTCTGCCGCACATCACCCTGCAAACGGGCAAAGATCCGTCTTACAGCATCATCTGGCTTCACGGCTTGGGCGCGAACGGTTCTGACTTCGTCCCCATCGTGGACGAGATAAAGTTACCCCATGCCGTTCGCTACATCTTCCCGCATGCGCCCAAACGCCCAGTGACCATCAATGGCGGATTCTTCATGCCTGCGTGGTACGACATTCGCTCCGACGATATCAATGAAGAACAAGATGCGGAAGGTATCCGCGAATCACAACGTGATGTGGATGCACTGATCGCTCAGGAAGTCTCGGCAGGCATCGCGCCATCCAACATCTTCTTGGCTGGGTTCTCGCAAGGCGGTGCGATCGCCTTACATTGCGGCTTGCGCTCCGCACAAGGCTTGGGCGGCATACTCGCGCTCTCGACTTATCTACCACTGGCTGAAACAGTCGCCGCAGAGGCGCATCCATCCGCAGCAGCAACACCCATCTTCATGGCGCACGGACGCAGCGACCCAATCGTGCCTTACACCTTAGGCAAAGCCTCATTGGAAAGATTAACTGCGCTGGGTTACAGCGTGGAATGGCACGAATATGCGATGCCGCATACCGTGTGTATGGAAGAGATCGAAGAAATAGAACAGTGGCTGAAAACTAGGATGTAAAGCTACGCTCACGCGAACTCACTCATCCTCTCCTTTGTCTTGCTCCATCATGCGATAGCGCGCGAGATCGTAATCCTCACCCCGCTCGATCAGCGCCAACGGCAACAACAGATATTCCTTGTCATCCAGTTGCATCACTAGGCTGCGGTTATTGGCGAAGGTCTCGACCTTCATCAACAACCAAGCTTCACCACTCGTATCGGCAGGACGATTCAGGTAAAGACCCAACATCCCAGCATCCGCACCTGATCGAGCACGGTCAGTGAGCGGCACGCCAACAAAACGAGAGCTCAATACTTCGACGCCGATATGCAGGTTGTTCTGCGCATCTCGGCTCAAGCGACGCACGACGCCAGCACCCCAGTGGGAGACACTCTCAGGCCTACTCCCCACCAAGGTACCTATCTTCACACCTTCTGCACGAGCTAAAGGCACGACACTTCGGAATCCGGTCGCACTGATGTCTTCGACTTCCCAAGCCTCGCTCTCATCGGCCCCGAAATTCAGCCCTACATCAGTCTGCTCCAACATCTTGAAGAAGCCACTCGCGACTTTCAAGTTGACCTTGATCTGGCGACGCGGGTTGCGTCGTGTCGGGGGCGGTAAGGTAAGGCTTTGCATCAACGAGCTAGCGATATCGCGCACCAACGTCGCTTCGTATTTGGCGCCATACAGATTCAGTGTTTCGGGAATGATGCCTTTTTCCAATGTCTTGACCAAGCCATCCAATTGTTGGCGCACCCCTTCGGCCTCTATGAAACGTAGCGCAGGATGGATGGTCGCTTCAGCAGTGGCGCGCATCGGCGGCGTTGGCTGAGCCATATCGAAGGCGAATATGCCGATGCCGTTGTACGACTTGGCGATCTGCAAGCTCTTGCCAAGATAACTGAACAGACGCTCGGTGATATGTTCATGCAAAGGGATCATCGTGCCCGAGGTCGTGCCATACCAGGTGTTCAGAACGCAGAATTCTTGCGCTACCGAGGTGCTCACTCCGGGATACAAGATCACGCTTTCCGATTGGATGCCTTGCGTCTCCGCAAAACTATAGTAAGCAGCGACATGTCGCCACAAAGAGGGATCGACCAATGTGTAACGTGCAGCGGTCATCTTGAGAAGCCCTATGTTCGCTGCGATGCCACGGGCACACAACAAGGGAAGGTCGGACTTGATAGCGGAAGCGCCTTTGGCGCCATCCCGATAGCGGGTCAGCACGTCGTAATGACATAGCTCCGATTGGGCATAAAAAGTATCGAGCAAAGTCCACAGACGATTCTCTTGGAATTTCGATAGCGGCTGGAGCGGAAAGTAATCGTGCAACAATTTGCGTACATGGGACTGCGCGGCTTGATCTAACATGCGCAGAACGGCCCACTGGTGATCGAGTTTGAAATCGTTGGCCTGCTCTCGGATGGACTCCATCCATTCGCTTAATTCTTGCAAGGCTTTGAGTGAATCCGTCTTAGGGATGTCGTCCAACAGTTGTTGGGCGGTCTTGATATCCGCCAAAGGGTGATCTGATTTCTTACCAAACAGTCCGAGCGCCACTGCCATCTCCCTCGCGCTTAAGCGCTTAATTAGGCGTAATATTAGCCCATAAGTACATTAACTTAACTCAGCAATCGAATATATCTCGCTCAGCGTAAGGCCTTGCATAATTTAGCAATGTTCATGCCAAATCAGAAACCCATCAAACCAAGCGATTCGAAACATCTTTTAACCAAAGCTGTCGAGCTTATGACGCAAGCTGACGATAGCGAGACAAGCTCGATTGACTAATCCAGTTCACCCATGATTCCGCTACTTCATGACGAAATCAATTTCCCTCCAGTAGCACAAGCACTTGCCAAACCAAATGGCTTGCTTGCCGCAGGGGGAGACCTTTCTGCCGAACGCCTCATGATGGCTTACCGCAACGGCATATTCCCATGGTTCAGCTCAGGTGACCCTATCTTGTGGTGGAGCCCTGATCCCCGTATGGTCTTATTCCCGTCCGAATTCAAGCTATCGGCCTCATTGAGTAAAACCTTAAAAAGGGTGTGTTTTGAGATACGTTGGAATAGCGCGTTCGAACAAGTGGTACGCGCGTGCGCAGCTCCCCGTGGTGGTGACACTGGGACGTGGATAGTGGAAGAGATGGTCTCAGCATACTGCGCTCTACACCGCTTAGGTCATGCACACTCGGTGGAAGTATGGATGGATGAACAACTGATCGGCGGCCTTTACGGTGTCGCCATCGGCAAAATGTTCTACGGCGAATCCATGTTTAGCAAACGCACAGACGGATCGAAGATCGCTTTCGCTCACATGGCGAGGCAACTCGAACGCTGGGGATTCGGCATGATCGACTGTCAGATGTACACCTCACATCTCGCTTCTTTAGGTGCTCGCGAGATACCTCGCGCAGAGTTCATCGCGCGCCTGCAAGACTTGATAAACTGCGAGCCCGTGCAGCTTTTTCGATTCGATACCGACCTGTTCTGATGAGCCTACTGAACGACATCCCACTCTCTTCCATCCAGCTATATCTGACGGCGCCATACCCTTGCAGTTATTTATCTGACTTGGAGGCACGCTCACAAGTCGCCACCCCTGCGTTCCTCATTACGACATCGATCTATTCGGAGTTGGTTCGCCACGGTTTTCGCCGTAGCGGCACCTTCACCTACCGTCCCCGCTGCGATACTTGCCGCCAATGTGTACCTGCACGCGTGGTGGTGGCCGACTTTAAAGCCTCACGTTCGCAACGCAGAAGTTGGAAACGCCACCACGATCTGCAAGTCCACATCTTGCCATTGCAAGACAAACCAGAATATTTCGAGCTATACCGCCGTTATCAGCAGACTCGTCATGCCGAAGGGGGGATGAAGGACGACGACCCAGAGCAGTACCGCAACTTCCTACTACAAAGTCATGTGGATTCGTTGCTGGTGGAGTTTCGCGAAAGTGATGCCTTACGCATGGTGAGTATCGTCGATGTATTGGAAGATGGCTTGTCCGCCGTCTATACGTTCTACGATACAGAAATAGCCAATGCCAGCTTCGGTACGTTCAATGTACTGTGGCAGATCGAGCTGTGCCGCAAACTCGGCCTGCCTTTCCTCTATCTGGGATACTGGATACGCGATTCACAAAAGATGGCCTACAAAGCCAAGTTCCAACCCTTGCAAGGCTTGCAAGATGATGAATGGCGACCGATCGGCACTACCCAAAGGAGTGAAAAATGAAGACTCGCCTCGCGATTTTTGTCGCCTTCTTGCTATTAATTCCCTATATGGGCTTGCTGTTGAGTGATGGACAATTCAATGGATCGGCGCTGCCTCTCGATACCAGCTTGATATCCCTCATCGCAGCTTTGTTAATCATCTTGCTACTTGCATTGATGAGCAACTACTGGAGCGCATCGCGTAGTGGCAACAACTTGTTGCGCCTGCAACGTAACTACTACTTGGCAATGGCACTTACGAGTGGTGTGCTGGGTTGGTTGTTGGTCTATCTGAATCTTTACACCCACAGTTGGCTAGACACTGGGGACACCAGTGTCGCTAGCGCGCTCATCCAATCCCTACTCTTCGCTACGCTCGCTCCAGCCATCCTGAGCATCCGTGCCTTGCTTGGTTCTTTCGGTAGTTTGCTCAAGTTGCTCTCACGCAATTTTGCAGTGCCAGCCCCTGCGCATGACACCACAGCTTTCATCCTCATCCCGCTCGCACTAATTGGATTGCTCGGCGGTGCCGCTTGGCCTGCCACACTGTTCTGGCTGTTTTGGACAGCGCCTCTGTTATTACTGATCGCATTGCAAATGTTGTGGCACGAAAGCTCTATTTTCGCTGGGCTTGCCAATGGCGATTGGAGTCGCATCGTGACTGCCGCGATATCAGGTCTCATCGTATGCAACGCCGCGCTGATCACATTCGAGCTGGCTGGGGGCACCTTGCTCATCGAGCTACCCAACATGGCCTTCCAACAACTAGGCTTCGCCCTCTTTGGCTTGATCTGCCTACAACTGGGCGATGTCATCGCCGAAGCTTGGCGCGGCAAGACGCGTGCACAAGTATTCAAGAAAAAATCCTTTCCTATCCCTGTTGTGGTAAAAAAATGAATCCCTACAACCTACTTCGCCCCGCACTTTTCACGCTCGACCCTGAGACGGCACACGATGCCACGCTGACCTCGCTCAACACGGCATACTGTCTCGGACTTTCGCGCTTGATTCCTAAGCCACAGGACGACCCGCGTAGCGTGATGGGTTTGAACTTCCCCAATCCAGTGGGCCTTGCAGCCGGCTTGGACAAGAACGGTGATTGCATCAACGGTCTTGCTGCACTGGGCTTTGGTTTCATCGAGATCGGCACCATCACCCCGCGTCCACAGCCGGGCAATCCGCATCCGCGCTTGTTCCGTCTGCCCGAAGCTGCTGCGATCATCAACCGCATGGGTTTCAACAATCACGGCGTGGATGCATTAGTGGCGAACGTCGAACGTGCGAACTTCAAAGATGTGCTGGGCATCAACATCGGCAAGAACGCCGACACCCCCATCGAGAAAGCGGCTGACGACTACCTCATCTGCTTGCGTAAGGTGTATGCCCACGCCAGTTATGTCACGGTGAACATCTCCTCGCCCAACACCAAGAACCTGCGTCAATTGCAAGGCGGCGATGAGTTGGACGCCTTGCTCACGCAACTCAAATCGGAACAAGAGAAGTTGGCCCAACAGCAGGGTAGCTATGTGCCGCTGGCCTTGAAGATCGCGCCTGATTTGGATGCAGAGCAGATCAAACAGATCGCCTCCTTGCTCATCAAACATCGTATCGACGGCGTGATAGCCACCAACACCACCTTGTCGCGTGAAGGTGTGGAAGGGCTCGTTCATGGCAATGAGTCTGGCGGGTTGAGTGGTGCCCCAGTGAAAGACAAGTCGACTGCGGTGATTCGCGCATTGTCCACCGAGCTAGGGGGCGCACTCCCCATCATCGGCGTGGGCGGGATATCAAGCGGAGCGGATGCTTTAGAGAAGATGCAGGCGGGCGCATCCTTGGTGCAGATATACAGCGGGCTGATCTATCGCGGCCAATCGCTTGTGACCGAGGCCGCAGAAACCCTCAAACAGGCACGGTGAAAGACTGCGGGCGTTATCGCCACCAAGCCTATACATATACCCTGAATGCGGTTGAGGTGGCGGGTGATTCGGCGGATAATCGGGCTCTTCTGAAAGCCTCGTTCGCATGACCGAATATTTACTCATCCTCGTTGGTACGGTGTTCGTGAACAACATCGTCATGGTCAAGATCCTTGGCCTGTGCCCGTTCATGGGCGTTTCCAGGAAACTAGAGACTTCCTTGGGTATGGGGGCCGCCACGACTTTCGTGCTCACTTTGGCTTCGGGCGCGAGTTACCTCATCAGTCATTATTTGCTTGGCCCCGAGCTGGCTTATCTCACCACGTTGTCCTTCATCGTAGCCATTGCGGGCATCGTGCAATTCACCGAGATGGCGATCAAGAAAACTAGCCCAGAGTTGTATCAGGTGCTGGGCATCTACCTTCCTCTTATCACAACCAACTGCGCTGTACTGGGCATCCCTTTACTCAACGTCCAAGCCGAGCACGATTTCATGGAATCTTTGCTGTTTGGTTTCGGCGGCGCGGTCGGTTTCACCCTAGTGATGGTGTTGTTCGCGGGCATCCGCGAACGCCTAGAAGGTGCAGACGTGCCTGGTATCTTCAAGGGAACAGCCATCGCCATGGTCACTGCGGGCCTGATGAGCTTGTCCTTTATGGGTTTCTCGGGCTTGGTTAAATGATCACCGCGTTGTGGGTGATGATCGCCCTCGCGGCGCTGTTGGGCATCGTATTGGGCTTCTCTGCGATCCGTTTCAAGATCGAAGGCAATCCTCTTGTCGAGAAGATCGACGCAGTCTTGCCCCAGACGCAATGCGGCCAATGCGGCTATCCAGGTTGCAAACCGTACGCTGAAGCCATCGCCAAAGGCGAGGCGGACATCAATCTGTGCCCCCCAGGCGGCGATGATGGGATCCATAAACTGGCTGACTTGCTCGGCGTGGAATACAAACCCTTTGGCGGCGACGCAAAACCCAAAGCCAAAGCGGTCGCCTTCATCGACGAGCAGACCTGTATCGGCTGCACGCTGTGCATCCAGGCATGTCCCGTGGATGCCATCGCGGGTGCAGCCAAACAGATGCACACTGTCATCGCATCGGAATGCACGGGGTGCGAACTGTGCCTGCCTCCCTGCCCTGTCGATTGCATCAGCATGCCCGTTGTAGAAGAGAAACTGACGGATTGGAAATGGAAACATCCCGTGATCACGCTGAGGAAGATCGCATGAGGACGCTCCATCATTTCCATGGTGGCATCCACCCCGCCTCGCACAAATCCCTATCTACGCATCAGGCGATCACTCGTGCACCATTACCCAAAAGCTTGGTCATACCGTTGCGCCAACATGCTGGCGAGGCTGCCAAGCCCTGCGTGAACATAGGCGATCACGTGTTGAAAGGTCAGCGTATCGGCACGCCGAACGGCACGCTATCCAGCTCTATCCACGCCCCCACCTCGGGCACCATCGCATCCATCGCCTTGCATCAGATCGCCCACCCCTCGGCTTTGCCCGACCTGTGCGTGACGCTGATCCCAGACGGCAAGGACACTTGGATCGAACGCGAAGCTGTGGATTTCCTAGCGCTTTCTGCGAGCGAACTGCAACAACGCTTGCGTGATTTTGGCATCGTTGGCCTGGGTGGCGCTACGTTCCCTAGTGACTTGAAACTGCGTCATCCCATCAAGGTGGACACGCTGATCTTGAACGGGGCGGAGTGCGAGCCCTACATCACTTGTGACGACATGCTGATGCGCGAACGTGCCGCCGAGATCGTGCGCGGCATCGTCATACTGCGCCATGCACTCGAAGCGAGCGAGGTAGTGATCGGCATCGAAGACAACAAGCCCGAGGCCATCGCCGCGATGCGCGAAGCGGTGAGCACGGCCCAACTAGACTACGCAGTGATCGCCGTACCCACCATCTACCCAGGGGGTAGCGCGAAACATCTGATCAAGGTGCTCACGGGCCTCGAAGTCCCTTCCGGCAAACTTCCCACCGACATCGGCGTTCAGTGTTTCAACGTGGCTACAGCTCTCAGCATCAAACGTGCATTGGATGATGGCGAGCCACTCATCTCGCGCGTCGTCACCGTCACCGGTAACGTGGAACATCCGCGCAACTATGAGGCGCTGATCGGCACGGCATTCTCCGACTTGATCGACTTGAGTGTGGCCAAGCGCGACACCAATCGCTACATCATGGGCGGCCCCATGATGGGCGTGGTATTACCTGCTGTGAACGTGCCCTTGGTCAAAGCCAGCAATTGCGTGATCGCCGCATCGGATATGCTCTTCCCGCCCGCTCCGCCAACATTACCGTGCATTCGCTGCACACGTTGCGTGCAAGTATGCCCAGCAGAGCTACAACCGCAAGACCTATACTGGTTCGCCAAATCCAACAACTTTGGCAAAGCGCAGGAGTGGAGTCTGGCGGATTGCATCGAGTGCGGCGCTTGCGCCTATGTATGCCCTAGCCACATCCCGTTGGTGCAGTATTACCGTTACGCCAAGAGCGAGATACGTGAACGCTCTGCCGAGAAACTGGCTGCCGATAAAGCCCGTGAAAGGCATGAGTACCGCCAGTTCCGCATCGAACGTGAGAAGCAAGAAAAAGCAGAGAAGTTGGCTCAGCGTGAGGCCGCTTCCAAAGCTGCGGCGGTTGTCGCCCCCAGCACACCTAGCGTAGATGACACGCAGCAGATCCGCATCAACGAGGCGATCGAACGCGCCAAAGCGCAAGCCGCCGAGGCGCGCCCCAAGAACACAGACGCGCTCACTTCCGAGCAACAAGCAGAGATCGCCAGCATCGAGGCGCGTCGCGCCAAGATACGTGAACTAGCGACAGACGCCGGCGCGGACGATGAACCGCACAAGACCAGTTGAGGTATCTAGCCAAATGTTGAGCTCCCCTTTCATCACCACTCCGACCAGCGTCAATCAGATCATGTTGCGCGTGTTGCTCGCGCTCATTCCAGGCATCGCGCTATACGTTTGGTATTTTGGCCCGGCCATCTTGGTGTCTATCACGCTCGCATCGATCACTGCCTTGGCGACCGAGGCGGTGATGCTGAAACTGCGTAACCGCCCGATCAAACCTTTTCTGTCCGATCACAGCGCATTGCTCACCGCGTGGTTGCTCGCCCTCTCCATCCCACCTCTAGCACCTTGGTGGTTGGTCGTCGTGGGTACTGCCTTCGCTATCGTCGTCGCCAAACATCTCTACGGCGGCTTGGGTAGCAATGCGTTCAACCCAGCGATGATCGGTTATGCCGTACTTATCATCTCCTTCCCCGCACACATGACGCACTGGCTCACACCGCATGCGCTAGGCGGCATAGAGTTGAACTTCGCACAACAATTGAGCTACATATTTCACGGCACGTTACCCGCTGGATTGACCTTGGATGCAGTGACCATGGCGACTCCACTCGACACGCTAAAGACACAGCTTCATCTCGGCCTATCGGTGAGCGAGATCCGAGACATGCCAATCTATGGTCGCTTGGCGGGCCATGGGAGCGAGATGGTGGCACTCGGTTTCGCCATCGGCGGCCTGTATCTCTTGTTCACACGGATCATCTCTTGGCATCTTCCTCTGGTGTACTTGGGTACTTTGTTCGCGGTGGCGGGGATCTTTCATGTGTTCGACCCCGCACACTATGTCACCCCCTTGTTCCACTGGTTCTCGGGCGCAGCCATGATCGGTGCGTTCTTCATCCTCACCGACCCCGTCACCTCACCCACGACAGCAAAAGGCAAGATCATCTTTGCCGCCGGTGCAGCTCTGCTCACCTATTTGATCCGCGTGTTCGGTGGCTTCCCCGATGGCATGGCGTTCGCCACCATCTTGATGAACATCTGCGTTCCCTTGATCGACCTCTACACACAACCCAAAGTCTTCGGCAAGAAGGATGGTTTGAAATGAGACGCATCGTCCGCTCTAGCTTGCAGACTGCCGCCAATCTGGTGTTCTTCGCCATCATCGGCACTGCCATCCTAGCGGCCACCTACGGCATGACCCACGAGGTGATCGAGCGCACGGTCGAAGCTGAGAAATTGAAACTGATCTCGCAGATCGTCCCTCCAGCGAGTTACGACAACGACATCTTGAAAGATGAAAGACACATCGAGGCTGATGCCTTGTTGGGTACGACCACCCAGACCGTCGCCCACGTCGCGCGCCGCAAAGGTGAACCTGTGGCAGTCGTGCTGGAATCGATCGCACCTGACGGCTACTCTGGCAAGATCGCTCTCATCCTTGCCATCCGCGCGAACGGCGAACTAGCTGGTGTGCGTGTAGTCTCCCACAAGGAAACACCTGGGCTGGGTGATTACATCGAGATCGCGAAGAATCCTTGGATCACATCGTTCAATGACAAGTCACGCAACACTTGGGGCGACCAAGAATGGCAAGTTAAGAAGGATGGCGGTCAATTCGAACACATGGCGGGGGCGACTATCACGCCGCGCGCGATCGTGAAAGCGGTGAACAGATCACTACTTTATTTCGCCGCACACCGTGACGAACTATTCGCCGAGAACATCACCGCCACTCACACAGGAGGCAAGCCATGAACGCAAACGAATTCAAAGAGATCGTTCATAACGGACTGTGGAAACAGAACCCCGGCCTAGTGCAACTGCTCGGACTGTGCCCCTTGCTTGCGATCAGTAATTCATTGGTGAACGCCGTGAGCTTGGGGCTTGCCACCACGCTCGTGATGACATTGAGTAGCGCCTCCATCGCTCCTGTGCGTAGCTATGTACCGAACGAGATACGCATCCCTGTCTTCGTCCTCATCATCGCGGTATTGGTCACAGTCGTTCAATATCTGATGAACGCCTATATGTATGGGCTTTATGTCGTACTCGGTATCTTCATCCCATTGATCGTGACCAACTGCATCGTATTGGCACGCGCCGAGTCGTTCGCCTCCAAGAACCCACCCCTAGCATCCGCCTTGGACGGTTTCATGATGGGGCTAGGACTGACTGCGGTACTCGCCGTATTAGGTGGCGTACGCGAACTCATCGGCAAAGGCACTTTGCTTTCCGGTATCGATCTCGCGTTGGGGGAAGGTGCCAAGGACTGGGTCATCCATGTCATTCCTGATTATCACGGCTTCCTACTCGCCATCCTGCCACCTGGTGCATTCATCGGCCTCGGCTTGCTCATCGCGGGTAAGAACTGGCTGAATCTGCGCGCAGAAGCCAAGGCGCGTAGCAATCCTGCACCTTTGAGCAGCGAGGCTGTGCAAGGATGAATGCGGCAAAACGGCGCGAGATATTCTTGCGCCTGCAAGCGGCGAATCCTCACCCTACGACCGAATTGGAACATGCATCGCCATTTGAATTGCTGGTGGCAGTCATCCTCTCCGCACAAGCCACCGACAAGAGCGTGAACCTCGCCACACGCGAACTCTTCCCTGTCGCCAATACACCGCAAAAGATATTCGACCTAGGTGAAGACGAACTGCGCGGATATGTACAGCGCATCGGCCTCTATCAGACCAAGAGCAAACACATCATCCAGATGTGCCGCATCCTTCTGGAGCAACACGATGGACAAGTGCCGCAGACGCGCGAAGCGCTAGAAGCCCTGCCCGGCGTGGGTCGCAAGACCTCCAACGTCATCCTCAACACAGCGTTCGGCCAACCCACCATCGCAGTCGACACCCACATCTTCCGCATCAGCAATCGTATCGGCTTAGCACCCGGCAAAGATGTGCAAGAGGTTGAAAAGAAACTGTTGAAGTTCGTGCCGGATGAATTCAAACTCGACGCGCACCACTGGCTTATCCTGCACGGGCGCTACACCTGCGTCGCACGTAAACCGAAATGCAGCGAGTGCATCATCAACGATCTGTGTGAGTTCAAAGAAAAGATGTACTGATAGACGTCGCACTCGGGCTTGCGCGGAGATCCATTTTCTGAAACATCATTGCGGAACGTCATATTGACCGAATGAGCTTCATTATTTATATACCCCGAAAACATGGGCGGTGAAGAAGCAGGAAGTATGAGCGGTACTGGAATAAATGGCTTCGAGAGTAGCCAAAATTGGACTCCAATTCCTCCAAATACTGTAGTGCCTAGCGGAGATGCACTCTGGAAGTTCGTCTGTGAAAAATAGTGAGTGTCGTACCCATACATTCAAGAGGGACACGAAAACTTGCGCTTCTTGATTTTACGTTGAATGCCTGCTTTCTGAATTCGCGACTGGACGCGGTTAGTTGCAGCCACCTAACTTACGTATCACGCCAAATGCTTCAGCAGTTTCTCGTGTATTCCGCCGAATCCGCCATTACTCATCACCAGAATTTGATCGCCCGATCTTGCTGTTGCTACGATGGACTCGACGAGTTCGTTCAGATCATCCTTCACAACGGCTTTATCTCCTAACGGTGCGAGTGCGCCGTGCGCATCCCATCCCAAGTTCCCCGCATAGCAGAAGGTCAGGTCGGCGTCCCTCAGACTGTTGGGTAGCGCGTCCTTCATGACGCCCAGTTTCATGGTGTTGGAGCGTGGTTCTAACACGGCGAGGATGCGTGCTGAACCCACTTTGCGGCGCAATCCGGCGACGGTAGTGTCGATGGCGGTGGGGTGGTGGGCGAAGTCGTCATACACCGTGATGCCGTTGACGGTGCCGCGCACTTCCATGCGCCGCTTCACGTTCTTGAATTCAGACAGTGCCGCCAGACTTTGTGCGACAGGCACTCCAGCGTGGCGTGCAGCGGCCAAGGCTGCCAGTGCGTTCATACGGTTGTGTTCGCCCATCAAGGCCCATTGCAGCTCCCCCTGCGGTTTGCCATTGAGAGTCACCTGCTCGTTGGCGTCGATGTTCCAGCCATCGTCCGAACCGAATTTCTCCACCGGCGTCCAGCATCCTCGCTTGATGACGCGTGCCAACGATTCCTCGCGCCCGTTGCTCACCACCAGCCCGTTGCTTGGCACGGTGCGCACCAAGTGGTGGAACTGCGTCTCGATGGCGTTCAGGTCGGGGAAGATGTCGGCGTGGTCGAACTCAAGGTTGTTCAAGATCGCGGTGCGCGGATGGTAGTGCACGAACTTGGAGCGCTTGTCGAAGAAGGCGGTGTCGTACTCATCTGCTTCGATAGCGAAGAAAGGAGAGTCAGTGATACGTGCTGAGATGCCGAAGTTCTGCGGTACGCCGCCGATCAAGAAGCCGGGGTTCATCCCCGCGTGTTCCAAGACCCACGCCAGCATGGACGTGGTGGTGGTCTTGCCGTGCGTACCCGCCACGCCCAGTACCCACTTGTCGCGCAACAAGTTATCTGCCAGCCATTGCGGGCCGGAGGCATAAGGCAGATTGCGGTTCAATATCTCTTCCATCAGCGGATTGCCGCGCGACACCACGTTGCCGATGACGAATACATCTGGCTTCAATTCGAGTTGTTCTACGCCGAACCCTTCGATGAGTTCGATGCCCTGCGCTTCGAGTTGCGTGCTCATCGGCGGATAGACGTTCGCATCACAGCCCGTGACGCGATAACCCGATTGTTTGGCGATGGCAGCGATGCCGCCCATGAATGTGCCGCAGATGCCGAGGATATGAATGTGCTTGGGTTTGTTCATCGTTTAAGTCCTGAAAATAAAATATACCGCGCCCATCAGGCACAGTCCTGCGTACAGATAATCCATCTTCAGTGGCTGGTTCATATATAGCACTGCGAAGGGAACAAAAACGGCCAGCGTGATGACTTCCTGCAATATTTTCAGCTGACCAAGACTCAACTCGGTGTATCCGATGCGGTTAGCAGGTACTTGAATCAGATACTCGAAGAGTGCGATGCCCCAGCTTACCAGTGCTGCGATGTACCAAGGGGAGGTCGCCAGATTTTTTAAGTGCCCATACCACGCGAATGTCATGAATAAATTGGACACCGCCAACATCAGTATCGTGACCAGCAGGGGATTGGAGACGAGATTCATCGTTCGGGGTGAGCTTGTATATGGGATACTTTGGCGTAGGCGCGGATTCTAGCAGTGAGATAGATTAGCGTCAGTCGCTTTAGCGGGATGTCATGGTTTCTGAATAGGCTGGGCAAAAAAATACCCCTGAACCAAAGGGGAAAGATTCAGGGGTACAAGTCTTTACAGGGTAAAGACACACGCTCAGGGAGGAGAAACGTGGAGCCGCTCTCGCCGCTCGCATGCTCAGACGGGACTGTGAGAAAATAGTTCCATTACTTTACAAAATCATTTGGAATAGCCATGAAGATACTTGGACAGTACCCCCAATCCCGTATGCGTCGCATGAGAAAAGATGCCTTTTCTCGGGACTTGATGCGTGAGCATATACTTACTCCGGCTGATTTTATCTATCCTGTGTTTGTGTTGGAAGGCAGCAGCAAGGTCGAAGATGTGAAGTCGATGCCGGGGGTGCAACGCAAGACTTTGGATCTGTTGTTAAAAGATGCCGAGCAATGCGTGAAGTTGGGCGTGCCTGTGATGGCGATCTTCCCAGTGATAGAGACTTCACTGAAAAGCTTGGATGCGCGCGAAGCGTTCAATCCAAATGGACTCGTGCCGCGCGTAGTGGCAGAACTGAAGAAACATTTCCCAGAATTGGGCCTGATGACGGACATCGCACTCGATCCTTACACCAGTCACGGACAAGATGGTCTGATCGACGATAGCGGATACGTCTTGAACGACGAGACCATCGCGGTGTTGCAGAAGCAGGCGCAATGCCATGCGGCTGCGGGTGCAGACATCGTCGCGCCATCGGACATGATGGACGGGCGCATCGGCGCCATACGTGCGGCGCTGGATGCCAATCGCCACATTCACACTCGAATCATGGCTTATTCAGCCAAATACGCTTCCAGCTTCTACGGCCCCTTCCGTGATGCGGTGGGTTCGAGCGGCAATCTGGGTAAGGGCAATAAATACACCTACCAAATGGATCCAGCTAACTCTGATGAGGCGCTGTGGGAGGTTGGTCTTGACCTGCAAGAAGGAGCTGACATGGTGATGGTCAAGCCAGGGATGCCATATCTTGATATCGTGCGTCGCGTGAAGGATGAATTCAAAGCGCCGACATTCGTCTATCAGGTCAGCGGTGAATACGCGATGCTTAAGGCGGCAGCGCAGAATGGTTGGTTGAACGAAGAGGCATGCGTGCTCGAATCGCTATTGGCTTTCAAGCGCGCAGGTGCCGATGGTATCTTGACTTACTTTGCGCTGGATGCTGCCCGCTGGTTGAGGTCAGCTAGCTAACAATGTTTCTACTGCTGTGATGTCTGCATGCGTCTCTGGGTGGCGACTACCACTGTGACGCATGTTTTCTGGCAAGACGATGATGTGAGTCAGAACGCCAGATTCACCTGTCAGGGTGTAGCTGGGGACGATCTCATCGTGGCCTCCGATTCGAACCCGCCATTCCCCGTCTTCAAAATCGATATTGTTCTTGAGCAAAGACAACAGAACCGCTTTTGCATCGTCTGAGAACAGGAGGAGATTGATGTCAGAGTCTTCCTCCGCGCTTCCGTTCAAGACGGAACCAGTCAAATAGGGGTTGAATTCAACAAACATTTGCATGGCATCCAGGGCTTCTTCGCGTAGTTCGCGCAAGATGTTGGGGTGTGTGTCGGTTTGATACAGTGCAAGGTAGGTGTGTAAAGCGGCTTCCACTTCCGCATTGCTGGGCAGATGCTGTGTATCAGTCGCTCCCAGTTGCTTGGCGGCCTTTCGTTTGGCAAAGGCGAAATCTGTGATTCCCTCTTCGGCCATGATGCGAGCTGCTTGATGCGCGAGTTGCTCGCGCATCAAGTCTCTTCTTTGTACGTTGGGTTTGCCCATTAGAATAGTTGTTCGTTTTCGCTTGGCTTGGCTGACTCTATAGGAACACTGCTTTGTTCCGACGGCAGATTCTCTTCATAGAAGTAATCTACACGAGAGCCCTCTGGATCACGCAGGCCATTCTCGTTGATGCGTGCTGTGACGATGTGTTCGGGGATGGAGTACTCGATTCCCGGAATGTCTTTGAGTATCGGCCCCATGTAGTCAATCCAGATCGGGAGTGCGGTTCCGCCACCGGTTTCTTTTTCGCCTAGGCTACGTGGATTGTCATAACCGACCCAGGTGACGGCGACGAGTGCGGGATGGAAACCGCAGAACCAAGCATCCATCGCATCGCTGGTCGTTCCTGTCTTTCCTGCGAGATCCTGCCGGCCTAGTGACATAGCACGGATAGCGGTGCCGTGTTTAACGACGTCCTGCATCATATTTACCATGGTGAATGCATTGCGCACATCCAGTACCTGTTCCGCCCCCTTACCTACTTCGACGGGAGCGGCTTGGCTGATGATGTTGCCCTGGCCATCTTCGATGCGCTGGATCAGATATGGAGAGATTCGGTACCCGCCGTTGGCGAATACCGAATAGCCGCTCAACATTTGCATCGGCGTGACTGAGACTGCACCCAAAGCCATCGTGAGATAGGGGCTTACTTTGTCTTTTTCGAAGCCGAATTTGGTGACGTAATCTTGAGCGTAGTCCAATCCAATAGATTGTAGGATACGGATGGACACGAGGTTTTTTGATTTAGTCAGGCCTTGGCGCATGCGCATCGGACCGTCAAACTCGCCATCGAAGTTCTTTGGCTCCCAAGGCTCTCCACCGGTGTCGATCAGGTCGACCACTAGCGGTGCATCGTTGATCACCGAGGCGGGAGTGAATCCCTTTTCGAGAGCGGCCGAGTAGATGAACGGCTTAAAGCTAGAACCCGGCTGCCGCCATGCTTGGGTGACGTGATTGAACTGATTACGATTGAAGTCGAAGCCGCCGACCAGAGCATAGATAGCTCCCGTCCTTGGGTTCGCAGAAACGAAAGCCGCCTCAGCCTGAGGGATCTGCGATACGTCCCAAGTGCCCTTGTCGTTCTTTCTTATCCTTATAAGAGATCCTTTGCGGATGCGTCTATTCAACGCCAGTTTGTCCCCTAGCATCTGTTGTGCAAAGCGAAGCCCCTCACCAGTGATGTCGGCAGATTCGCCGCCTTTGATAAAGACGTTCAAGCTCTTTGAGTTGACCGAACGCACAACGGCGGGGATCAGGTCGCCGTTGTTTGGAACATCTTGCAGAGCGTCTTCGAGAGACTCATCCGTCTCGATCTTCTTCAGGTCGATGTAGCCCTCCGGCCCCCTATATCCATGGCGCTGGTCATAGTCCATGACACCTTTGCGGAGTGATGCATAGGCAATAGCTTGGTCTTGAGCGCGAATCGTGGTGTAGATGCTGTAGCCTTGCGTGTAGATGTCTTCTTGAAATCTGTCGTACAACTCTTGCCGCACCATCTCAGCAACGTAGCCAGCATTCACGGAGAACTCTTGGTGGTAGGCAGTCTGCTTGGTTTGTATAGGCTCGTTTTGCGCCAGCGAATATTCCTCGTTCGAGATGTATCCGAGATCGCGCATGCGTTTCAGGATGTATTCCTGCCGAACTTTGGCCCTTTTAGGGTTCACAACTGGGTTGTATGCGCCAGGCGCCTTGGGCAGTCCTGCCAGCATCGCCATTTCTGAGATATTCAGTTGATTGAGCGGTTTGGAGTAGTAGGCTTGGGCTGCGGCACCAAAGCCATAGGCGCGCTGACCAAGATAGATATGATTGATGTAAAGTTGCAGTATCTCGTCTTTGGTCAGATTGTGTTCAATCTTGAATGCGAGCAACATCTCGTTGAACTTGCGCGACATGGTCTTTTCCTTGGACAGGAAAAAATTGCGCGCTACTTGCATCGTGATCGTACTGGCACCTTGTTTGACTCCGCCAGAGGTGAAGTTCGAGTAAGTGGCACGTAGTACACCGATGTAGTCCACTCCGCCATGTTCGTAGAAACGATCATCTTCAGCGGCCAAGATCGCCTTCTTCATCAGCTCTGGCACCTCTTCTATTTTGACCAATTCGCGTCGCTCTTCGCCAAATTCACCAATCAGCACCCCCTCGGCACTGAACACCCTTAACGGCATCTTTGGGCGATAGTCCGTGAGCGCTTCTAGCGAGGGAAGGGTCGGATAGGTGAGAATGGCGGCGAAAACCAGCAGTAACAAAGGGATGAGCGGCAACGCCAATACAACCAGAGCGGGATAGAACCACCAACGAGAAGTCATAGATAGAATTTTGAATTAAAGGCTGTCGCGGGGATTATATCGCCCAAGCATTATAAATAATGAGTCAGCAGAAAAAACTTTACACTCACAAGAGTTATTGCTAGGATTTAAACCACTTTGTACGAAAAAGCGCTAACCATCCTATGATTAAAGGAAATTTCGACATCCCATTAGACTTTTTGCAGACGTCGACGCCACCCATGATTGGGGTGGATATTAGTGCCACTTCCGTAAAGCTTTTAGAGTTGAGTGAATCGCCCAAAAAAGGCGGCTACATCGTTGAGCGATATGCGATTGAAGAGCTCCCTTCAGATGCTGTCAGTGATGGCAACATCAACAACTTGGATGCGGTTTCAGAAGCTTTGCGTCGAGCTTGGAAGCGCATGGGTACTCGGATTCGCAACGTTAGTCTGGCTCTGCCAGCAGCAGCGGTCATCAGCAAAAAGATCATGCTCCCAGCAGGATTGAGAGAGGACGACTTGGAATATCAAGTTGAGTCCGAAGCAAATCAATACATCCCTTT
Organism: Sideroxydans sp.; assembly: GCA_041752675.1. GTDB lineage: Bacteria > Pseudomonadota > Gammaproteobacteria > Burkholderiales > Gallionellaceae > Sideroxyarcus. The sequence continues at coordinate 22,149 of JBGSWB010000180.1, forward strand.
CGCGTTAGAAGAAGTCAATCTCGACTTCCAAGTCATCGGCCCTTCGGCAACTAATCCTGAGGAAGTTGAGATCCTATTGGCGGCATCGCGTAAAGCAAATGTGGAAGATAGAGTTGCTGCAGCACAATCTGCGGGGTTAAAAGCGGTCGTGGTTGATGTCGAGCCGTATGCAGCAGAAGCCGCCTTTGAGCAGATACGTTCGCAGCTTCCAGGTGGCGCAGAAGACCAGTGCGTTGCGGTAGTTGACATCGGCGCTAATGTAATGAACGTCAATGTGTTGAGGAACGGTCAGTCGGTCTATGCACGAGATCAGCAGATCGGTGGCGCGCAGCTTACACAGCAGATCCAGAGTGCGTTCGGTTTGTCTGTCGAAGAGGCTGAGTCAGCTAAAAAGAATGGTGGATTACCCGAAAATTACGAAAGTGATGTTTTGACTCCCTTCCGCGAAAGTGTCGCGATGGAAGTCGCGCGAGCTTTGCAGTTCTTTTTCACCTCTACCCAGTATAACGAAGTCAACTATGTCGTCTTGGCTGGGGGTTGCGCGGCGCTTGCTGGGTTGGATGAGGCGGTGGCCACTCGAACACAAGTTAGCACACTTGTCGCCAACCCATTCGAGTTGATGACCCTATCTAGTCGAATCAAGCCGCGTCAATTGCAGACGGATGCGCCTGCCCTGATGATTGCTTGTGGATTGGCGATGCGGAGGTTCGACCCATCATGATACGCATTAACTTATTACCCCATCGCGCCGAGAAGCGCCGCGCAAAACAACTGCAGTTCATCGTATTGAGTGCGATCTCTTTGGTGATTGGTGCGATGATTGTAGCTTTAGTGCACGTTGCCATAAGCTCTCAAATCGACTATCAAAATCGTCGAAATGCCTATTTGAAACAAGAAATCGCTGTTCTTGATAAGCAGATCGCAGAGATCAAGAAGTTGCGTGAGCAGACGCAGTCGCTACTAGCAAGAAAGAACGTGGTTGAGAATCTGCAATCCACTAGATCGGATGTGGTACATCTATTGGATCAGCTGTTGCGTATCTTGCCGGATGGCGTCTATATCAGAAGTATAAAACAGTCTGGATATAAGATAGCTCTGATCGGATATGCGCAATCGAATGCGCGAATCTCAACGCTTATGCGCTCTGTGGAAGATTCTCCTTGGCTGGACTCACCTACGCTAGTTGAGATCCATGCTGCCAATGTAGGTGGCGGCAGGGTCAGTGAGTTCTCGCTGAATTTCAATCTGACAAAGATGGCCGCACCTGCTAATCAAGCACCAGCCAAGGCTGTTGGAAAGAATTAGGGGAACATATGAATTTCTTAGAAGAATTAAAAAACATCGATCCCAAGAAGCCTGGGGCTTGGCCTTGGTTGGTGAAGTTAGCCTCCTTTGCGGCGATGCTGTTCGCTGTAGTGGCAATGGGTGCCTTCTTTGACTGGCAGGATCAATACGAAGGATTGAAGCAAGCCAAACAAGAGGAGCAGCAGTTGAGAGAGGCTTTCTTGGCTAAGAAGAAAGAAGCGATCAATCTGGATATCATCAAAAAACAATTGATAGATACCCAGCAGTCTTTTGGCGCTTTGCTCAAACAATTGCCTAGCAAATCGGAGATGGATGCTTTGTTGACCGACATCAACCAAGCTGGCTTGGGGCGCGGTCTACAATTCGATTTATTCCGCCCTGGCAACGAAGTCGCTACGGGTGTTTTTACGGAACAGCCAATCTCGATCAAGGTCAGTGGTAACTATGATGACTTAGGGAATTTTGCCAGTGACATCTCCTTGTTACCCCGTATCGTCACGCTGAACGACATAAGTATCTCTCCGTCGGCTGGAGGGCTCTCAATGGATGCGACTGCAAAGACATATCGCTACCTTGACGAAAGTGAGTTGGCCGCCCAGAAAAAAGCTAAACCAGCGGGGGCAAAAAAATGAGAGCCTTTTATGTGGCGGCGATGCTAGCGGTAACTTTGACCGGCTGCGGTGGCGAGGAATTTCAAGACCTGCGTGATTTCGTGAACAATGCAGGAGCGGATATGCGAGGGAAGGTAGAGCCGCCCCCAGATATCAAGCCTTATGAGCCGTTTGCCTATGACAATTCGACTTCCTTGCCGGACCCCTTCAAGCCTCGCAAGCAAGATGCTAGAAATGCCAACAGGGCAGGGCAGAATCAGCCCGATTTGGAT